>JANOFZ010000092.1:0-23482 GCA_031413935.1 Thermoleophilia bacterium
GACGTACCCCGACAGGATTTTCGAGCCGGCGGTCGTCTCGACGCCCTTCGTCGAGATCACGTCCTTGAGCGCGATCGGGATACTCGCGCCTTCCGCGTCGTCCACTGTCCGCAGGTAGGCGTGGAGCTCCTCCCCGCGTGCGTCGATGACCTCCCGATAGGCGGCGTGGAGCTCCGCCGGCGAGACGTCGCGACGCTCGACGAGCGCGATCGCCTCCTCCGCGGTGAGACGCAGCGTGTCGACCACGGCACCCATCAGGTGGTCGGCGGCACGCGGAAGAGATCACCTTCACGGGCCGGCGCGTTCGCGAGCGCGTCCGCAAGCGGCAACGACGCGTGCGGCTCGTCCTCCGCCCAGACGTTGACGACCGCGAGCGGGTGCGAGGTCGGAGGGACGTCCACGAGGTCGAGCTCGGCGACCTTCGACACGGCCTCGAGGATCGCGCCCAGCTCGAGGGTCAGCTGCTCCACCTCGTCGCTGGTCAGATCGAGTCGCGCAAGCCGCGCAACGTGCTGCACCTGATCCCGTGTGATCGCCATCGTGGTCGTCTCATCCTTCCAGAACGACGGCGGGCCCCCGTCTGGAGGCCCGCCCGCCAAGCTTGCTGCCGCTTCTGGTTACGCGGCGGCCGTGACGTTCGCGGCCTGAGCACCCTTGGGGCCCTGGACGACCTCGAACTCCACCTTCTGACCCTCGGTGAGGGACTTGTACCCGTCCATGGTGATGGCGGAGAAGTGCACGAAGACGTCGTCGCCACCTTCACGCGCGATGAAGCCGAAGCCCTTCTCGTTCGAAAACCACTTGACGGTGCCAATCTCTGACAACGAACGTCCTCCTGAAACATGTACCGCCCCAACGATGAAGCCGTACGACTTAACGAAGCCGCGAGAACGGTACCGTCAGGAGCCCGGGAAAGCAAGCAGGCCGCGACGATAGCGCGCAGCCTTGAGCGTGCTCTGGAGCAGCATCGCGATCGTCATCGGCCCCGTGCCGCCGGGCATGGGGGTCAGAAACCCTGCCACGCTCTCGACGGACGAGTCGATGTCGCCGCGGATCCCCTCCTCCGTTCGCGTCAGTCCGACGTCCAGGCAGGCGGCTCCGGGCTTGACCATGTCGGCCGTGACGATGCCCGGGCGTCCGACCGCGGCGACAACGATGTCGGCCCGGCGGACGTGAGCGGCGAGATCGGCGGTGCGTGAATGACACACGGTGACGGTGGCGTTCGCGTGCATCAGGAGCATCGCCATCGGCCGGCCGACGATCTCGCTGCGGCCGATCACAACGGCCTCCTTGCCGGACGGGTCGATGCCGTAGGCGCGGAGCAGCTCCATGCAACCGGACGGCGTGGCAGGGACGTGAATAGGCGTCCCGAGATAGAGATTGCCGGCGCTCAGCGGATGAAAGCCGTCCACATCCTTCGCGGGCGATACGGCATACGTCACCTTCGTCTCGCTCATCTGCGCGGGCAGCGGAAGCTGAACGAGGATCCCGTCGACCTCCGGATCGTTGTTCAGTCGATCGACGAGCGCGAGAACGTCCTCCTCGGAGGTGTCCGAGGGAAGCCGTACGTCACGCGCGTCGATGCCCGCCTCGGTCGCCGCCTTGTGCTTCGCAGCGATGTAGACGTGCGACGCCTCGTCGTCACCGACGAGCACGGTCGCAAGACCGACATGCCCGAGCTCTGCCACCTCGCGCGCGACCCCCTCGCGTACCTTCGCGGCGAGCTCTTTGCCATCCATCCTTACAGCAGCCATGCGGGCGACTCTAGTCGATGGGTCGCGATCCACGGTGCACCACGGTATGTGCTCAACCCGGCTGCTCATTCGACCGATAGAGGTGGAGGAGCATCGAAGCTCAGCTCCTGCCTACCTGCCCGAATCGAGCAACAGATGGTTCTCACAAAGATCGTTCTCATGGGAGTGGTACTCGTCGCCGTGATGCTCGTTGCGCAGAATCAGCGGTGGGGGGAACGCGCTGGAGTCGTCGGAACGTGCACCGCCACTGCGCCGCCGCGGTCGTCGCCCGGTGGTAGCTGGTACGCCTGCAAGCAAGGGCTGATCAACGGCTTTCCGAACCTCGAGATGGACAAGTGCTCGAGTGCCGGCATCGTGCAACATCGGCAGATCTGGCGCTGCGATGCGCCCCTCGCCTCACTGCCGGGCGCGTGAGCGCCTGAGGGCGATTCCCGTCAGCGTCTCGCGAACCGTTCGCTCCGCGACGAGTGCGGTGATGTCCGCCGAGGCGACGAGGGTCGGCAGCACCTCCACGACGTCCATTCCCACGATCGGGAGATTCGCCGCAAGCTCCCGGCACGCCCAGAGCAGATCGGCGCTCGTCATCCCGCCCGGTTCGGGCGTGCCGGTGCCAGGCGCAAACGCCGGGTCGAGCACGTCGACGTCAACCGTGAGGAACGTCGGAGCGTCACCAACGATCGCGATCGTTCTCTCGACGATGGCACGGATGCCCTGGTCGCGGACGTCGTGCATGAAGAAGCTCGTGATGCCGTGCTCGGCCTGCCAGGCGAATTCCTTCTCGCCCGGCCAGTAGCCGCGAAGGCCGATCTGCACGTAGCGGGATCCGTCGATATGCTCGTCGCGCATCAGTCGGTGCATCGGCGTTCCGTGCGAGATCTCGACGCCGAAGACCTCCTCGCCCGTGTCTGTGTGCGTGTCGAAATGGACGAGCGCGACCGGTCCGTGCCGAGCGACGACCGCCTTCACATTAGGCTCCGTGATCGAGTGATCGCCTCCCAGGATGATCGGGATCGCTCCCGCCGCGACAGCCTGGCCGACCGTCCGCTCGATCGCAGCGTGGCTCCGCACGGGATCCGAGGGGAGAACGGGAGCGTCGCCGAAGTCGATCACGCGCAACTCCTCCATCGCGTCTATCTTCGCCTCGAGGTGCGGCCCGGGAGGACAGCTCGCGGCGCGAATCGCACGCGGCCCGAAGCGGGTGCCCGGCCGATCCGAGGTGAGATCGTCCATCGGCGCTCCGATGATCGCGACGTCGACGCCTGCGAGGTCGGCCGGATCGTGCGTGAACGGCAGAGCCGAGTACGTGAGCAGGCCCGCGTAGTCGGGCTTGTCGTCGAGGCCGATCTCCCGCCAGCGCTCCAGTGGATCGATCATGGCGGGATCATATGCCGCGCCTAAGCTAACGGCGTGGCAAGCACCCCGCGGGATCGCGTTCAGACCGCCTCCCGTATCGGCGCCCTCGTCTTCGTGGTGCTCTGGCTGCTGTCGGCGCGTCTGCAGTCGGCGATTCCGTTCTGGCTCCCCTTCGCGATCCTCGCCGCGATGGAGGTCGAGTTCGTCGTCCGGGGGATTCGCGAGCGGCGCGCCGGCGTCGAGGTCGAGGTCGAGCCTCCGTCCACGGCGCGCCGGCTTCCGGGAGCCGATGACGCAGACCTCGGGTGGGTCGAAACGGTGGACGAGGAGGGCGAGCCGATCCTCGTTCCGGCTGCCCCGCGGCCGCCGAGGCGGGCACGGGTACCGGCCATCCTGATGCTCGGTGTCACAGTCGCGCTGTTCGTCTATGCGTACCGGATCGACCGTGAGGCCGGATGGTCGTCGGTCGAAGGCACCGAACAGGCGAGAGCAGAGAGGCGATTCACGGCCGAGGCTGCCCGCATTGCCGGCAAGGATGTTCGCGTCTACTGCGACGACACCTATTCATTCACCGGGGTCGGCTCGGATGCAGCGGGTGTCGCGTTCATCTCACGTGGGATCTCCTATCTGGAGCCCACGATCTGCAGGTCGCTGTATCGCATCGCCTTCGAGGGCGAGCTCGGGCCGCGGGACGAGGCGGCGTTCGCAATCACCGTGCTGGCGCACGAGGCGACGCACCTGCGCGGGATCCGCAACGAGGCGGAGACCGAGTGCTTCGCTCTCCAGGAAGGCGTGGCGCTCGGCCGGCGGCTCGGACTCGACGCGAAGACGTCGCGGGCGCTGATGGAGGCGCAGCGGGCGCGTGTTCTCTCGGACGCGAGCGTCGCGAGGCTCGACTACCGGCTGCCCGCAGAGTGCAGGAACGGTGGCTCTCTCGACCTGCGACCGGACGACCCACGGTTCCCGTAGCGGCGGGCGGGGTGAGGCTGAAGCCTCACCCCGGCTCACCGAGCTCCTGCTCCAGCCGCCGTCGGACGAGCGCAACGCTCGCTCCGGCCACCTGCTCGCCGAGCGACGATGCCGCCAGCGTGCTCGCCTCGTGCACGATCCGCTCACGCTCGCCCTCGAGCCCGCCACGGACGACGAAGATGGCGGAGTGCACGCGTGCCCCCCACTCCTCGATCTCTCCGAGCGAGGTTCCGGGCGGCATGCGACCGGATTCCGAGAGCCGCGGCAACGCACCCACATCACGGGCGACCGCCCGGGCCTCGATCGCAAGACCGTCCGCCTCGGCGCGGAGCGCCACCTGATCGGCGAGGAGCACCCGCAGTCTCTCCTGCTGCCTGGCGACGCCGTCGGCGGCATCGGCGGTAAGCACGCTCGTCCGGCGGAAAGCCCGCTCGGCGGCCGCCTTTGCATCGGCACCCGCTCGCCTGGAGTTCTGCGCCTCGTGGAATGCTCGTTCGGCCGCCTCGACCTCTCGCCTGCCCTCGGCTTCACGAGCCTCCGCTTCGGCCACCGCGTGCCCGGCCTTCCCGATCTCCCCCGGCAGCCCTGCAACCGCGAGTCGAACGCCCTGAGCCCGGACCCGTACGTCGTCGACCCGGCGGAGGAGCGCACCCGCCTCCTCGATCCGCACGGCGACACTCGCGTCACGCTGCTCGAGCTCGCGCGCGTAGGCAATGAGCTCGCCTGAGCGGTCGCTCCTCATGTCCCCAGTATCGCGAATCGGGGGTTCCACTCGATGCATCTGCGTCAACAACCGTAGATACTGCCCACGTGGGCGCGGTCTCCCCTAGTCGTAACAGCGTGCCACGACGGCCGTACCGCCCGTGAGGAACCACGTACGGCTCATCCGCCGCGTCGTCGCCGTCGTCGCCCGCAACCCGGATATTCGCCGTGTCCAGATCGCGTTCTCGGCCTTCAACGGCGCCGAGTGGGCCGTCTGGATCGCGATGCTCGTGTACGCCTACGGGCGCGGCGGCGCGACGGCAGCCGGGTTGGTCGCCCTCGTCCAGATGATCCCCGCAACGATCTTCGCGCCATTCGCGTCCGTGCTCGGAGATCGCTACCGCCCCGCTCGCGTGCTGACGCTGGGGTACTTCATCCAGGCCACCTCGATGGGCGCAACGGCAGCGGTGCTGCTGCTCGATGGCCCACCGGCACTCGCGTACGCCTGCGCGGCCGTTGCCGCGACGGCCACGACGATGACGCGGCCGACGATGGCAGCGCTCACCCCGGGACTCTGCCGCACCCCCGAGGAGCTGACGGCGTCGAACGTCGTCTCCGGCTGGAACGAGAGCACCAGCATTCTGATTGCTCCGGCTCTCGCCGGCCTCATCCTCGCTGTCTCCGGCCCGGGCTGGGTCTTCCTCGTCATGGGAGTGGCCGTGCTCGGAGGAGCGTTAATCGTGATGATGATCCCAGGCCCCGCCGCGAATCCGGCTTCGGAAGCGAGCGTTCGGAGGGAGCTCGTGGAGGGGTTCTCGGTCGTCGTCCGTGAGCCGTCGGCTCGAACCCTCGTCGGGATCCTCGGCGCGGAGCAGATTGCGCTCGGGATGTTGGATGTCCTCTATGTCGTGCTCGCCGTGAGCGTCCTCGGCATGGGCAACGGTGGTGCGGGGTATCTGAACGCGGCGTTCGGCCTCGGTGGTGCGCTTGCGATCGCCGTCACCGCAACTCTCGTCGGACGGGCGCGCCTGATCCCTGCGATCGTCGGTGCGCTCGTGGTGTGGGCAGCGGCGTTCATTCTGCTCGCTCTTTTCTCCACCGTCGTGGCCGCAATGCTTCTCCTCGTGGTCGCCGGCGCGTCCCACAGCCTGTTCGACGTGTCCGGGCGAACGCTCCTCCAGCGCACGGCACCCCCCGAGGTGCTGGCACGCGTTTTCGGAGTGCTCGAGTGTCTGATGAGCGCGGGGATCGCCATCGGAGCATTGCTCGCGCCCCTCCTCGTGCACTTCGGAGGAACGACGGCCGCGATCGTCGGGACCGGCTTGCTCCTTCCGTTCCTGGCGCTCCTGATCGGCAAGCGGCTCTTCCTGCTCGATGCCTCGGCCAAGGTGCCGATTGTCGAGATCGGCCTGCTGCGGTCGCTGCGTCTTTTCTCGGCGCTCTCACCGCCGTCGCTCGAGGGAATCGCGCGTAGTCTGGAGCCGCTGGAAGCAACGGCCGGGACGACCATCGTCACCCAGGGCGAGGAGGGTGATCGGTACTACGCAATCTCGGACGGAGAGCTCGAAGTAGTCGTCGACGGCGTGCGGGTCGCGACGCTCGCTCGCGGCGATGGGTTCGGTGAGGTCGCGCTTCTGCGCGACCGTCCCCGCAACGCTACCGTTTCCGCGCTGACGAGCGTGAAGCTGTACTCGCTCGAGAAGGAGCCGTTCCTCGAGATTGTCACCGGACATCCGACCGCGCACACGCACGCGCAGGCGATCGCGGCGGAGCGGACGAACTAGCGCGCTTCGATGTAGTCCGTCCGGTACTGGATCTGGAAACTCTGGCGCTTCGATTTGAACTTGACGAGGTCGCCGATTGAGATCATCCCCACCAGCGCCCCGTTCTCGACCACCGGCGCATGGCGGATGCGTCGGTCGCTCATCAGCGCCATGCTCTCGTCGACCCCCGTCTCGGGCGTGACGCAGATCACCGGTGCCGACATCACATCGCGCACGAGCGTGTCTCGTGAGCGGCGACCCTCGACCGCAATCCGGCGCAGGTAGTCCCGTTCGGTGAAGATGCCGGCGATCTCCGCGCCGTCGGTCACGAGCAGTGCTCCGACGTTCGCCTCGACCATCGCCTTGACGGCGTCGAACACGGTGGCGCCACCGTCGATCTCGATCACCGCGCCGTCCTTCTCGCCGAGGATCTCTGACACCGTGTGCATCGACTGATTGTGCTCCTTGCTACATAAGCTTGTCAAGCACGCCGCCTGCCACCGACCGCTCCGCGACCCAGGCTAGGATGCCGAAGTCTGGCGACGTGGCCGAGTGGTTAGGCAGAGGCCTGCAAAGCCTCGTACACCAGTTCGAATCTGGTCGTCGCCTCTGGTTCGACAGCGCAGCACCCGGCCACCGTCGGGAGCGCTCTCTACACTCCGGCGCTCATGATCGAGCACCACCCCACCCCGGCTCAGCCCGCCGTCGCACCGACCTCTGCGACCGAGCCGTGCTGGCGCTGCGGAACCGCCATGGAGTGGCGCCACGCGACCCTCCAGTGCCCTCGCTGCCACTTCAAGATCGGGTGCTGCGAGGGGACGACCGCGGAGTGCTCGCCGCACGATCGGTAGCTTCATCGGCATGACCGATCTCGCAACGATGCTGGCCGCCGACCGCCTTGTCGACCTGACGCAACCCCTCGGCCCCGCCACGACCCTGTGGCCGGGCTCGACGCCGTTCAAGGCGACGACGCTCGCGGAGTACGACACGGGCCCGGGCTACCTCCGCGAGCTCCAGGTTCCCGAGCACGCGGGGACGCACCTCGACGCGCCCGCGCACTTCTCGCCCCACGGCGCACGGGTCGATGCGATTCCGATTTCTACGCTCGTGCGACCCGCCGTCAAGCTCGACGTCCGCACCTGGGTCAACGGCGACGCTTCCGCTCTCGTGGACGCTGAGATGATCCGCGAGCTCGAGGATCGTGACGGTGTGATCGAGGCCGGGACAGCCGTCCTCGTCCACACGGGATGGGACGCGTTCTGGGACGATCCGGCGCGGTATATGGGCGATCCGGTGCCTGCATTCCCGGGTCTCGCCCGCGACGCAGCCGTGCTGCTCGTCCAGCGCGGCGTCGTCGGACTTGGCATCGACACCCTCGGCGTCGACCCTGGATCCTCGACCGACTTCCCCGTCCACCTGACGACGCTCCCGGCAGGATTGTGGCACCTCGAGGGGTTGATCGAGCTCGGGCGCGTCCCCGCCCGGGGCGCGTGGCTCGTCGCCGCGCCGCTCAACCTCGTGGAGGGGTCGGGGACCCCGGCGCGCGTGTTCGCGATCCTGCCGTCGGATGGCTGAGAACGACGCGGCGGTCACGATCCGCCCCATCCGACCCGACGAGTGGGGGCGGTGGCGCGAGACGCGCTTGCGGATGCTGCGCGACGACGCGGACTTCTTTGCCACACGCTACGAGGACATGGTGCGCGAGCCCGATGCGACGTGGCGTGAGTGGGTAGCCGAGGCCGCAGCTGGAGAAGACAAGACGCTCTTCGTCGCCGAGGACGGCGATGCCTGGCTCGGTGTCGTGGGCGCGTTCGTGCGCATCAACTCGCTCGAGGTGCAGCTGATCTCGATGTGGGTCGATCCCGACGCGCGCGGTCGTGGCGTCGCCCGCGACCTCATCCGTGCCGTTGCCGAATGGACGTTCGGGCGAGGCTCGACACGCGTCGTCCTCTTTGTGCAAGAAGCGAACACCCCGGCGCGCCAGCTCTACGAACGTGCTGGCTTTCGCCTCACCGGTGACCGCGCCCCGGCGAGCGCCGGTCGGAGCGCCTTCAAGCTGATACTCGCAGCGCCGGTCGCCGACCTGCTCGGGTAGATGATTGATTCCGAATTGGCGTGCTCGTCGGGGAGGGCCTGAACCGAGCAGCGTGGTCGGCTCGATCTACGTTAAGGCTGGTGGCCTTGATGCTGATCGAGACGGCCGCGATGCTATGTGTTCAGGCCCCCAGCCGCAAGTGCGGCAATTCGGAATCAATCATCTAGCGCTCAGGATTCGAGAAGGCGCCCGCCGACGAGCACGGACGCGACCGCGAAATCGTCGTCGAGAACGACGAGGTCGGCCACCGCTCCCGGGCGGAGGACGCCAATGTCATTCCGACCGAGAACGCACGCCGGTGTCCGGGTGACAGCATCGACCGCCTCGCCGATCGGCACACCGAGCTCGACGAGCATCCTCAACCCCCACGCGAGCGGGCGCACCGCTCCGGCCAGCGACCCGTCGTCGCTTCGAGCGACGCCGCCCTCGACGGTCACTCCCACCGTGCCCAGACGGAAGGTGCCGTCGCCCATGCCTCCGGCAGCCGTGACGTCGGAGACGAGAGCAATGCGACCCCGGGCGGCACGCCAGGTGGCGAGGATTGTCTCTGGCGCGAGGTGCGCGCCGTCTGCAATCAGCTGGACGATAACGTCGTCCCGGACGAGAGCGGCTCCGGCGAGGCCCGGGTCGCGATGCCCAAACGGCCGCATCGCATTGAAGAGGTGCGTCACGGTTCGGGCGCCCTGATCGAAGGCCGCGTGCGCCGTCGCGGCATCAGCATCCGAATGTCCCAGGGAGACGGTGATGCTGCGCCCTCTCAAGCTGTCGATGAGCTCACCCGCCCGCGGCAGCTCCGGGGCCAGGGTCACCATGCTCACCGCGGACCCTGCGAGGAGATAGGAGGCAAGAAGGTCGAGGTCAGGCAACCGGAGGTACTCGGGTGGGTGAACGCCCGGGCGATCCGGGCTGAGGAATGGCCCCTCGAGATGCGCTCCGAGAATACGCGCTGACGTTCCCCCTTCCGGTGTCGCTGCAGCGCACTCCCCGATCGTGGAGAGCGCAAGCCGCGCCAGCTCCGCCGGCGCGGTGATCACCGTGGGCTGATACCAGAGGACGCCGGTGCGGGCGAGCTCTACACCCAGGCGCTCGACCTCGTCGCCGGTGGCGTGCAGGAGATCGACTCCCCGGAAGCCGTTGACCTGGAGGTCGACGAGCCCCGGGATGGCAATTCCCGACCGGCCACCGGGCAGCCCGACCTCGGAGATCTTCCTGTCCTCGATCTCGACATCGCCCCGGACGAGCGACCCGTCGACGACGGCTTCGGCAACCCCGAGTCTCACGGTCATAGCCTACGGGGCCGATTGAGGCGGTGCTCACCTCGCTGGTAGCCTCGAAGCAGCCGTGACCAGACCATCACCCTTCGATCTCACCGGCCGCTGCGCCGTCGTCACCGGAGCTTCGAGCGGAATCGGACAGGCGATTGCGACCGCGCTCGCCGTGGCCGGCGCGGACGTCGTCGGGGTCTCGCTCGACGATGCCGCCGAAACGACCGAGCGTATCGCCGGGCTCGGCAGGCGCAGCGTGCACGTCCTCGGTGACACGAGCGTTCCCGCCGATCTCGAGCGGGCAGCCGATGTCGCCGAAGAGCAGTTCGGTCGCCTCGACGTCTGGGTCAATAACGCCGCCCGCCAGCTCGTGAAGCCGTTCCTCGAGACCACGGAGGCCGACTGGCGCGAGCTCCTCGAGGTAAATCTCCTCGGCTACGTCTGGGGCTGCCAGACGGCGGCGCGGCGCATGATCGCGGCCGGCCACGGCCGCATCATCAATGTCAGCTCGGCCGCCGACGTGCAACCGCTCGCGGATCTGGCGGCCTACATCACGGCCAAAGGCGGCATCGTCGGGTTGACGCGAACGCTCGCCCTCGAGCTCGCACCACACGGGATCACGGTGAACGCCCTTGCGCCCGGCGCGACGGATACGCCGCTGAACGCGAAGGCGTACACGCCCGAGGTGCGCGCCGCGTACGAGAAGCGCATCGCTCTCGGGCACATCGCCGACCCTTCGGAGATCGGGGATGCTGCGGTCTTTCTCGCCGCGGATGCGTCCCGCTACATGACGGGACAGGAGTTACTCGTAGACGGGGGCCTGACGATCAACGGCTCCGTCGGGCACGCACGCACCTGACCTCGAGGCTCATGGCCGTCCATCGGCCCGATGTCGCGCGGCACCCCGGACGACGCATGCGCGTCGCGCCCTACGAGGATGGGCCGCCCCGAACCCGTAGGGGCGAGGCGCAGCCTCGACCGCAACGGCGACCCCAGACCGCCACAACCGCCCCGAACCCGTCGGCGCCCGAGCCCCGCGAGGCACAGCCTCGCCGGCCGGCGACCGCAACCCCTGCAACCCCGAAAGGCGCGCGGCACTCCCGGACGACGCGTGCGCGTCGCGCCCTACGACGTTCGCTTCCCCCGAGCCGCTTCATACGAGCCGATCAGGGCCTCGACCGACGACTGCTCGAGAATCGGGACAACAGCTGCCGGGAGAAATCGATCGAGGCCTCTGAAGCGAAGACACGACTTCCCGAAGTCGAGCTTCATCCCAGCAGCAGCGTACGCCGCGCGGAGGCTCTCCTCACCGTCGGGAGCGATGTACGTGCAGCTCAGATACAGGCTCGTGTGCTGCTTCTGCGCCGCGAGGCCGACGCAACTGAGCGGCTGCCCGTTGTACGTGTCCGGGTAGCGCTCGAGCGGCACCTCCCAGCTGATCATCCCCCAGCGCATCGTCTCGTCGAAGCCTCGCGGAAGGTGCGCGTTGACGAGATCGCGCACGGTCGAAACGACCGCCGCCCGCTCGGGCGGCAACTCACTCAGGTACTTAGAAACAGTCGCAGCCTTGCTCTGCGCCACGGCCGCCTCAGTGCTTGCTGTGCCGCGCCTGCGCCCGGCGGTTCTGCTCCTGCGGCGCGGGCCGGAGCATGAAATAGAGCACCGCCCCGATGACCGGCACAACGAGGATGGCGAGCAACCAGAGCAGCTTCGCACCGATCCCGAGATCGTGACGCCCGATCAGGCTGACGATCGCGTAGCCCCAGAGCAAGAGCACCGGGATGATGAACGCGAGCATGAGGATCCACTGGGCCGCGCTGAAGCCGAGAATGAGAGCTGAGGAAGTGGTCATGGCGACGAGCCTATCGCATGCTCGTACGCCTCTACGTGCACGATGGGCACGCTGTCTTCGAATCTTCGATGTCGTCTGCGGCTCGTGCAAGGGTTGCGAGCACGAGCTGACGCTGGTCTCGAGCCCCGCCGTCGACACGGCCCGGTACGGTCTCGGGATCGTTGCCTCGCCACGCCATGCCGATGTGCTCCTCGTCACGGGATCCGTGACGACGCGGGTCGGCCTGATCGACGGGAAGCGGAGGACGTGAGCACCCCTGCCAATCCAAAGCGCCGTCGCACGCACGTCTGGTTTGCCCTCTACACGCTCATCGTCCTCGCGGTCTTCGTGCTCAGCATCGTGAAGCAGCAGTGGTCCGTCGCCGCGACGGCGTTCCTGATCGCAGTCGTGTTCGCCTGGTTCACGCGGTGGCTGTGGAGAAAGCGCTGAGAGCGCGTTTCAACTCACCGTGGGCTGACGATATGAGTGGTTCGCGTTCAGCTTCGCGAGCAGGTAGTCGCCGTAGGTGACCGTCTCGAACCGCGGCGCCTCGCCGGCGGGGATGCAACCGGGCAGTGGTGAGACGACGGCTGCTGCAGCCGGGTCGAAGAAGTACGGGATCGAGTAGCGATCTCGCCCCGTGCGGTTGAGCACCCTGTGCGGCGTCGAGCGCAACGTCCCGTTCGACCACCGCTCGCCGATGTCGCCGACGTTGAGGACGAATGCGCCGGGGCGCGGGGGCGCATCGAGCCACGTCTCGCCGTCCGGCGCGCGCACCTGGAGACCGCCACTCGAGTCCTGCGCGAGGATCGTCAGGAAGCCGTAGTCGGTGTGCGGGTTCGAGCCGAACTCGTCGTCGGGGCCGGTCGGATCCTGCGGCGGGTAGTGGAGCAACCGGAGAAAGGTCGTCGGGTGCCTGAATGACCGCGAGAGTGTCCCCACCTCAGACCCCAGCGCCGTCTCGAAGACGCCGACGAGTCGCAGCGCGAGGCCTTGCAGCGCCAGCTCGTACGTCGTGATCGCCTCCCTGAAGCCCGAGATTGCCGGCCACTGGTTCGGCCCTGCAAGCGGGTCGTCGCGGCGGGCCGGATCGGCAGGGTCGACCTCGTGCATGACCATCAGCGATTCGCTCAGGTTCGGCTTCGTGGCCTTCTGGATCGATGACGAGACGATCTTCGACTCCGCGAACGGCATGTACCCCCGATGCTGGGCGTTCACCTTCAGTGCGAGCTTCTCCTCCAGCGGGAGGGCGTGGAAGCTGCCCGAGGCCGCGAATGCGGCGTCGACAAGCTCTTGCTGGACGCCGTGACCCTCGAGGTAGGCGAAGCCGACGTCGCTGTATGCCCGACGGAATGCCCCCGCGACGTCGGGCGACTCGAGATCGATCACGGGAATCGACGTGGTCATTCGACGAGATCCTCCACCGTTCCCTGGACGGCCTCCAGCGTCTGCTCGATCTCGGCAGGCCCGTGTGCGAGGGAGACGAACCAGCGACCGAGGGCGTAGCGATGCGCGTAGACGCCGCGGGCTTCCAGGCCATCGCAGAAGGTGAGAAAGCGAGCGGCCGGCTGCAGGGCTGCAGCCTCGTTCACGTCGCGAGGCTCCTCGCCGGGTCGGGCGGCAAGGAACGGCTGGAGCATCGAGCCGACCCTGCGGACGTGGCCGTCGAAGCCGGCCGACGCGAAGATCGCCTCCATTCCATCCGCAAGCGCTGCCGACCGCTGCTCGAGCTCGTCATACAGTTCGGGCTCCCGGGCAATGCGCGACAGAACCGCAACCGAGGCAGCGAGCCCGAGTGGCGACCCGGTGTAGGTCCCACCGTGAACGACGCGATTGTCGGCCTCCCACTGCATCAGATCGCGTGAGCCGCCGAACGCCGCAACGGACATGCCCCCACCGATTACCTTGCCGAGGGCTGTGATGTCGGGCGTGACGCCGTACCGTTCCTGCGCGCCGCCCACAGCCAGGCGAAAGCCCGTCATCACCTCGTCGAAGATGACGAGAGCGCCGGTGGCCCTCGTCGCGGCTACGAGCTGTTCGAGATACCCGGGGCGAGGCTCGAGGACACCGCCCGAACCAGGCACGACCTCACAGATCACCGCCGCGAGGCGATTCCCCGCTGCCTCGACCGCCTCCGCGAGCGCAGCGGCATCGTTCCACGGCACCGTCCACAGCGATTCCATTACACCGATCGGAATCCCGGCCGAGTCCGCGCGCGCCGGACGGGCAGCCGACGCAGGGCCGATTCCCGCGGCGAGGTGATCCGCCCACCCGTGGTAGTGCCCTTCGAACTTGATCACGAGCTCACGCCCGGTAGCCGCCCGCGCGAGGCGAACGGCCGCCTGCGTCGCCTCGGTGCCGGAGTTCGCAAACCGGAGTTGCTCGATCCCCGGCACGAGGTCGGCGACGAGCTCGGCCGCCTCGCCGGACAGCCGGTGCGGAAACGCGATGTGCCACCCGACGCGGGCGACGATCTCCTCGACCGCTTCCCACACGAATGCAGGCGCGTGGCCGAACAGATTGACGCCGTATCCCATGCAGTAGTCCAGGTACACGTTCCCGTCGAGGTCACGGATTGTCGCGCCCTGCGCCTCGCCGATCACGAGCTCCTGGCCCGCTCGCAGTCGGGCATAGCTCGACTCGCCGCCCGCGACGTGAAGAGCGATCTCGGCGAAGGCTGCACGCGATCGGGAACGGTCGAGATACGGCGCAGGCACCTCGCAAGCCTAGATGAGTGATCGAGCCGGACACCTCGCGCAAAGAAACGTGTCCCAAAGAGCGGGGAGATCCCCGATTCGGGGATGGAACCTTGGCTCGCAGTGCAGTAGGTTGCTCTGATGATCGATCGGCTAGACGAGCAGCGCCTCGAGATCCTTCGTGGCTGGGGTGCCGGGCTCGCCTCCGACGACCGCGAGGAGCTTCGCGCCGCCGGCAAGGCTATCACCGTGCTGATCGAGGAGATCGACCGCCTCCAGGTCGACCTCTGGAACGCGCGCGTCGATCAGCGCGATTCGGAAAGAACCTTCGTGGTACCGAGTCACGGGGCAGCGTTGCGTGCGCGGCTTGAAGAGAGTCGCGTCTCCACCACCTGATCCGCTCCTGTTCTGATTCAGAGGCTTGATCCTCCCGGGCTCGACGTTGTGGACGGGGCGATTCGTGCGTCGGGTGATCCAGTTGGTGGGCAAGATCGTATACATGGACATTAGATAGACACTTCCTGTTCATCGATACGAAGGGGTTCCGTCCAATGCGCAAGATCACGCTCATCCTGGCCATGGCAGTCATCGCCGTAGCCGCCGTCCTCGCCCCGTCCGTCTCGGCGCGCTCCGCCGCCGGTGAGGCCGACATCGTCACAACCGCCGTGAACAACGGCAACTTCAAGACGCTCGCCTCGCTGCTGACGGCGACCGGGCTCGTCGACACGCTCAAGGGCGCAGGCCCGTTCACCGTGCTCGCCCCGACCGACGAGGCATTCGCGAAGGTGCCGAAGGCGACGCTCGACGCGCTTGCCGCTGACCCGGCCAAGCTGAAGGCTGTCCTGCTCTACCACGTGATCGCCGGCAACGTTCCGTCCAGCGAGATCGTCAAGCTCACTTCCGCCAAGACGGTCAATGGCGCGAGCGTGGCGATCAAGGTCGACGGTGGCTCGGTCTTCGTGAACAACGCGAAGGTCGTCATCCCCGACGTGATGGCATCGAACGGCGTCATTCACGTCATCGACACGGTGCTCCTCCCCCCGGCCGCAAAGGTGAACATCGTCAAGACGGCGGTTGCTGCCGGTTCCTTCAAGACGCTGACGTCGCTCGTGACGAAGGCGGGCCTCGCGAAGACGCTGTCCGGTGGACAGTGGACGGTGTTCGCACCGACCGACGCCGCATTCGCGAAGGTGCCGAAGGCGACGCTCGCGAAGCTCGGCAAGAACCCCGCCCTGCTCAAGAAGGTGCTCCTCTACCACGTCGTCAAGGGCGCAGTGCCGGCGAGCACGGTCGTCACCCTGAACGGCAAGTCCGTGAAGACCGCAGCCGGAGTGTCCGTGAAGATCAAGGTCAACGGTGGCAACGTCTTCCTCAACGGCTCGACCAAGGTCACGAAGACTGACGTGATGGCCTCGAACGGCGTCATCCACGTCATCAACAAGGTGCTGATCCCCGCTTCGTAACCCTCCCCGAGGCAGGGCACCAGAGCGACGGGCCGCGGGAAACCGTGGCCCGTCGCCGTTTCCGGATCCGCTACAGATAGCCCTTTGCCGCCCTGATTCAGGCTGCGGATTTCTAATGTTCTCCCGCGTTGGTGCCGATCCATTGGGCATGGGAGATCCGTGTCTTTGATCGGGTACACCTCCGGTGACGCCCTCGAACACGGAAGGGCGTTTTCGACCTCCGAGCTCGTAGACCACTTTCGGGCCAAGACGGAAGAAACGCTCGTTCGCTCAAACATGAGCGACGGCATCTTCGACCTGCTGGAGCCCTCCGAAGCCGCGCTCTCCGGCGAGTACGGGATCTTCACGATCTTCGTCGTCAGGAGTGGCGAGGCGGCGTACCCTGAAATTCTCCTCGGCGGCCAAGAAGGTGAAGCTCTCCAGCTCGATTCGAGAGGAATCAACTGGCAGGACGTCGGAGACGGGCTCGTTCAGGCGGCCCGCCAGTACGGCAAGAATATCTTCCTGCTCTGGTACGGGCGGAAGGGAATCGGCCAGACCGATGAGACCTGGGATCGGCTCGACCGCATCCTCACAGAGCTGGTCGAGTCAAAGGAACAGAGCGGTCCTCTCCGTCCTCCCCGTTCGCCGAGGGAGGAGGAACCCGAGCCCGAACGCCAGAACGCAGATGGATTCGCCGCGGCGACGGCCGGTTCTGAGGGCCAGCCAACACGTGATCTGACATCCGATGCCACGCCGGCCGACACGCCCGTTCCAGACGAGGCGGAGCGACTCGCGCTGATTCTCTCCGAGTTGGATGCGCTGATCGGCCTCGCCCCCGTCAAGGAACGAGTGCGGGCGTTGATCGCGTTCCTCCGCGTACAGCAACAACGGCAGGCAGACGGTCTCAGGACGCCCAATCTCAACCATCACCTCGTTTTTGACGGCCCGCCGGGTACCGGTAAGACGACCGTCGCCCGGCTGATCGGCGAGATCTTCGCTGCGCTCGGTCTCCTCGCCCACGGCCGTGTCGTGGAGACGGCGCGGCAGGACCTCGTGGGCGGGTACGTCGGCCAGACAGCGATGAAGACGAATGCTGTCATCGACAGTGCGCTCGGCGGCGTTCTCTTCATCGACGAGGCGTACTCGCTCGGCGGGACGAGCAATCAGGATTTCGGTCGTGAGGCGATCGAGACGCTTCTCGTCCGGATGGAGAACGATCGAGACCGGTTTATCGTTGTCGCTGCGGGATATCCCACCGAGATGGACGGGCTTCTTGCGAGCAACCCCGGTCTCGCAAGTCGCTTCTCGCGCAGGATCGAGTTCCCGAGTTTCACGCCACCCGAGCTGATGCAGATCTTCGTCTCGATGGTGGCTGACAGCGACTACACGCTCACCCCCGAGGCGTCCGAGGCAACGCTGGGCCTCCTGCAGCGGAGATGGGAGGCTCGGGATGAGAGCTTCGGCAATGCACGCCTCGTCCGGAACCTGGTCGAAGAGAGCATCCAGCGTCAGTCGGTCAGGCTGAACGCGAGCGTCCTGACCGATCTGACGACGGCGCAACTCTCATCGCTCGAGCCAACGGACATCCCGATTGAGACTTCGTGACCGAAGAAGTCCGATCCGGTAGGCGCCCTGCTGGTCCGTTCGAGTCTTTCTGGCAAGGCCTGCGCGCGAGAACGTGCGGAGAGTGTTGGGGGCGGAGCGTCACCAGGGGACGCCTGCTCCGCAGACCGAAGTGAGCGGCCCGCGCCTGACGGTTCCGCAGAGTCCGCTCGGCGGTGAAGCCGCCGAAGCGCCTGCGACGGCGGCGAGACTGACGGCAGTCAAGACCAGCGCCCACCTCGGTTTCATCTCTTTCACATCATGCTGCGCTCGACGAAGGCAGAGCGCCGGCCGACGTGGCGCAGTTTCCTGCGGGTCGTCGAGCGGCGGCGGTGCTCCCGCTACTCGACTCCCTCCGTTGTCACAAGGTCGGCGATTTCCTCCGTTGTTACAAGGTCGGCGACTGGAATGTCGGACGGGTCGACCCAGTAGTCGTCCATCACGTCCTTGAGTTCGTCGGTGGGGGGGTTGTCAGCGTGCGCGACAACCTTCTCGTACTTGACGATCCATCTGTGCGGCAGACGATCGTACTCGCTCCAGCCGAGTGCCTCGATCGCGGCAGCCTTGACGCTGATCTCGAGCAGCGGTGTCTCCTCGAAGCTCACCACCGCCAGCGCATTTGTGACTTCAGATCCCAAATCGAATCGCACCCGCTCTCGTCATTCGGTCGTGGGGATGACACCCCACGGTAACGAAACCGCGCCGGAGCCGTGCGCTGTCCCGCCAGGCAGTTGTGGAGTGGCCGCTGCGACAGGCGATTGTCGTACGGCGGCCGGGAATCGCAGCTACGGTGATCCTAGCGCGTGGGCTCTAGCGTTGGAGCCGTCGAGGGTTTGTTCTTCCTTTTCGGTTGTCACACCTGGCCTTAGCGCAGCGGGGGGTTCTTCGGGACTTCCCTGACGGAAGGAATCACATGTTTGCGACCATTCGCAGCTACCACGGCGTCGACCGGACCCGTACGACCGAGTTGACAGACAAGGTCAACGAGACCCTGATGCCGCTGCTCAAGGAGCTGCCCGGCTTCGACGGCTACTACCTCGTGGACGCCGGCAACGGCATCTTCACCTCGCTCGGCCTCTTCGAGACGCGCGAGCAGGGCGAGGCGTCGACGAAGCTCGTCAGCAAGTGGATCCGGGACGAGAAGCTCGACAGGCTGATGCCGAACGAGCCGAAGGTCATGAGCGGCAAGGTCGTCGCACACATCAGCGAACGCGTCCTGGTCGCGTAACCCGAACGCACCGCATTCGACAGAGAGAGGGCCCGCCTGTCGGGCCTTCTCTCAATTTGGCTCCACCCCAGCGCGGTGGCCCCGATATCGGGCGAGCACCGATCGCCCGCCCAAAGCAGGAAGAATGCTCGGGGACACCTTTTTGGCAAGGATGGGAGCAGGCACATGTGTCAATCGTGGAGGTACACCGAGCGTGACTCGCCGCAGTTCGTTCGTCGTTGTCGCCAACCGACTCCCGGTTGACGAGGAGATCACAGCCGAAGGGCGTGGATGGCGCGTTAGCCCAGGCGGCCTCGTGACCGCGCTGCGGCCGGTCGTGGCAGGGCACGAGGGCGCCTGGGTTGGCTGGGGTGGCAATGTGGGCCCCGCGGTGGAACCGTTCGAGATCGACGGGATCCACCTGCACCCTGTCGCGCTCAGCGAAAGCGAACTCGAGGACTTCTACGAGGGACAGTCGAACTCGACGATCTGGCCGCTCTACCACGACGCTGTCGAGCCTCCGATCTATAGCCGACGATGGCGCGATGCGTACCGCTCCGTGAACCAACGGTACGCCGCTGCGGCCGACAGGGTCAGCGCCGAGGGTGCGACGGTATGGGTGCACGACTATCAGCTCCAACTCGTTCCGGCGATGCTGCGGGCATTGCGTCCGGATCTACGGATCGGCTTCTTCCTCCACATTCCGTTCCCGCCGATTGAGCTGTTCATGCAGATGCCACTGCGGGCGGAGATCCTTCGCGGCCTCTTGGGTGCGGATCTCGTTGGATTTCAGCAGAAGCTCGCAGCCCAGAACTTCGTCCGGCTTGCCCGCCACCTTCTCGGGTTGCGGTACCAGGGCACCACGCTCGACGTCGGCGGGCGCCCGGTCAAAGCGGGTGCCTTCCCGATCTCTATCGACACGAACGAGATGGAGGAGACGGCGGCGAAGCCGAGGGTTCAAGCGCGAGCGATGGAGATCCGTGCAGAGCTGGGCAGTCCGGAGACGTTGATCCTCGGTGTCGACCGACTCGACTACACGAAAGGGATTGAGCTTCGGCTCGATGCGTTCCGTGAGCTGCTCGAGGAGGAGTTGTTGACCGCTCCCGAGACGATCATGGTTCAGGTCGCTACGCCGAGCCGGGAGCGTGTCGAGCACTATGAGACGCTCCGGACGAGGGTCGAGCGGGAGGTGGGGCGAATCAACGGTGAGTTCGGTCGCGTCGGCATGCCGGCCGTGCACTACCTTCGCCAGTCGTTCGACCGAGACGAGCTTGCGGCGCTGTACTGCGCGGCCGACGTCATGATGGTGACGCCGCTGCGCGACGGGATGAACCTCGTAGCCAAGGAGTACGTTGCCGCACGCATCGATCATGGCGGAGCGCTCGTATTGAGCGAGTTCGCCGGTGCTGCCAACGAGCTTCGGCACGCATTTCTGTGTAACCCACACGACGCGGACGACGTGAAGGAGGCACTCATGCGCGCAATACGAGTAGACCGCAAGGACGGGAGACGGCGAATGCAGATCATGCAGCGGTATCTGCGCTCGCATGACGTGGACCGCTGGGCCCGATCATTCCTGGACGACCTGGACGCGCCGGGAAGTATCGAGTGAGCGAGGCTGACCGACAGGCCAATCCCGAAAGCCCACTCGGCACCGAGTTGCGTGCGGCACTCACCCGAATCGCACAGGTACCGCAACTCCTTGTCGGTTGCGACTACGACGGCACTCTCGCTCCACTCGTCGACGACCCGGCTGCAGCCGGACCGCTTCCCGAGGCGGTCGCTGCGGTGCGCGCCCTGGCCTCTCTCCCCCAGACCGTGATCGCCGTGATCTCGGGCCGAGCGCTCCGCGACCTTGCAACCCTGTCGCGTCTTCCGAGCGAGGTGCACCTCGTCGGCAGCCACGGCTCGGAGTTCGACCTCGGCTTCATCCAACGGCTCGAGCCGGAGCTCCGCGAGCTCCACGGCAGGCTCCTCTCGGAGCTGACCGAGATCGCGCGTGCGCACCCGGGTATGCGGCTCGAGACGAAGCCGGCGAGCGTGGCGGTGCATGTTCGTGGCACCGACCCCGAGGTCGGTGAGCGTGCGCTGGAGGCGATCCGCTGTGGCCCCGCGACCTGGCCGGACGTCTACGTCACGAGCGGGAAGGACGTGGTCGAGCTGTCGTTGCTCGCGACCGACAAGGGCGCGGCAGTGAACGCGCTCCGCGCGCAGACGTCGGCCAGCGCGGTGCTCTACCTCGGGGACGACGTCACCGACGAGAACGCCTTCACGCGGCTCCACGGCCCTGACGTCGGGATCAAGGTAGGGCCGGGCGGGACGCAGGCCGCCTACCGGGTGGACGAGCCGATCGACGCCGTGCGGGTGCTCGGGTTCCTGCTCGAGGCGCGACGTACTTGGCTCTACGGGGAGCACGCGGTGCCGATTGAGCGCCACTCCATGCTCGCGAACGGCACGACGGTGGCGCTGCTTGCGCCCGACGCCAAGGTCACCTGGCTCTGCCATCCGCGTCCCGACTCCGCGGCGATCTTCGCCGACATCGTCGGCGGCGCGAGGGCCGGGCACTTCACGGTCGAGCCGGCCCGCCAGGGGGTCCCTCTCGGACAGCGCTACCGGCCGGGCACGATGACGGTCGAGACGCGCTGGCCCGGGATCACCGTGACCGACTGGCTCGAGAGCGGAATGCCGAATGGCGACGAGGTGCCGTCGGACTCCTCCACTCTCGTGCGCGTCCTGACGGGCAGCGGGGTCGTGCGTCTCGAGTTCGCGCCGCGGCCGGAGTTCGGCCAGGTGCCGATCAGGCTCCAGCCTCTTGGGGACGGCTTGCTCGTGCTCGGCAGCAGCGAGCCGGTCGCCCTCTACGCGCCGGGGGTGGAGTGGGACATCTTTGACGATGGTGGGCACGACACGGCGCGGGCTGTGATCGATCTCTCCGCCGCCGGCGGCACGGTGGCCGTCGAAATCCGGTTCGACTCCCACAGCCTGGATCCCCACCTGGAGTCGGTGGACGACCGCCGGTCGCGGGCGGAGCAACCCTGGCTCGAGTGGGCTGCGGGCCTGCGGCTTCCAAGCACGGCGACGAGGGAGGTGCTCCGCAGCGCACTCACGCTGCGCGGCCTGTGGCACCGGCCTACGGGCTCGATCCTTGCCGCGGCGACGACCTCTCTGCCCGAGGAGCTCGGCGGCGTACGCAACTGGGACTACCGCTATTGCTGGCTTCGCGATGCCGCAATGTCGGCGCGCGTGCTAGTGGACATCGGCTCGCTGGAGGAGGCAGAGGCGTTCCTGCGCTGGGTGGACGGTTGCGTCGAGCGCACCGGCGGCCATCCAGAACGCCTGCACCCGCTCTATACCCTCGAAGGGCTCGAGCTCGGTCCCGAGGCAGTTATCGACACCCTCCCCGGCTACGCCGGCTCCCGGCCCGTGCGTGTGGGCAACGCGGCCAACCGGCAGATCCAGCTCGACGTATTTGGCCCGATCGCCGACCTGCTCGCCGCTGTAGCCACGGCGCGTGGGCACGTCCGAGAGGAGGACTGGCATGTGGTCGAGGCGATGGTGCAGGCGGTCGAGCGACGCTGGCACGAGCCCGACCACGGCATCTGGGAGGCTCGACTGCCGCCGCGCCACCACGTCTACTCCAAGGTGATGTGCTGGCTGACCGTCGCCCGCGCCCTCGATGTGCAGACGATGCGGGGCGAGCCGGCCCGTGCGGACTGGGTCGAGCTGCGCGACCGCATCCGGGAGAACGTGCTCGCACTCGGCTGGAACGCCGCGGTCGGCTCCTACACGGTCGCCTACGGCGACGACGACATCGATGCCTCCTCGCTCTGGATCGGGCTCAGTGGCCTCCTGCCCCACGACGACCCGCGCTTCCTGGCGACCGTTCTCAAAGTCGAGTCGGAACTGAGAAGCGGCGCCGTCGTCTACCGCTACCGCTGGGACGACGGCCTGCCCGGGGTCGAGGGCGGCTTCCACATTTGCACGGCGTGGCTGATCGAGGCCTACCTCCGCACCGACAGGCGTGGCGACGCCGAGGAGCTCTTCCAGCAAATGCTCGAAACGGCAGGACCGACCGGCCTCCTGCCAGAGCAATACGACCCGTTCACCGAGCGCGGGCTCGGGAACCACCCGCAGGCCTACAGCCACCTCGGTCTGATCCACTGCGCAAACGTGCTTGCCAGCGGCTGAAAACGAATAGCCAGACGGCAACAGCAGTAGTGTCCCCGGTTCGTGGTATACGAGCCGGTTGAGGCCGGGTCGTCGTCTCGTATGAGAGCAACCGACAGCCGGAGTCGGTCGGTTGCCAGGCAGAGACACGCGGCTTTCCGGTCTGCTCAGCGACGGTCGAGCGTCCGCTGCGCGGCTATGGCTCGCTCATGCGATGGGTTCAGCTCGTGCGCTCGGACGCCAACCAGAGCCGTGGCGAGCTGTTCGAGATGGATCCGCTCGCCTTTCTCGGACTCCTGGCGCATCCTTTTTGCTGGCTCAGCCTCAACCCGATCCTGCTCGATGTTCCATCCCGTCTGTTTCTGGCCGATCTCGATGGACCGCGAGGAGCTTCCTCTGCGTGTAGTGCTTCATGAAATCTGGCAGGGTGGTTGTTTTCGGGTTCCTGATCTGAAGGAGCACGCTGATGGCAAACGGCTCGACCAGCGAGGCCCTGGCCGGAGCGGCCAGGAGTGCGGCGCGTGCGCCGTCTCTCAGCCGACCGTGGCCCTGAACTGCTTCGTCAGTACGAGGCCTGACGAAGTCGTCCGGATCGTGCCGCTTACGATTTTCCCCTTCGTGCCAGCGGGGGCC
>JANOFZ010000093.1:0-1576 GCA_031413935.1 Thermoleophilia bacterium
CAACGAGGCGACGATCGACAACTACCGCACGATGGGTCGCCGGCTCGGGCGGCTGCTGTACGAGGGGCGCTGGTTCGACCCGCAGTCGCTGATGCTGCGCCAGAGCCTGCAGAACTGGATCGGCCTTGCCGTCACGGGCGAGGTGACGATCGAGCTGCGTCGCGGCGACGACTACACGCTGCTCGACACGACGAGCCCGAACGCGACCTACCATCCCGAGCGGCTGTCGATGGAGAACGTCGAGAGCGCGTTCGGCCCCGTCGATCGGATCGGCCAGCTGACGTTGCGGCTGCTCGACCTCGAGGACTCGCGTGACAAGCTCGAGCTCTACGGGCGGCTCGGGCTGACGCAGGCAGACGGACCCATGGAGCTGCTCGGCGGAGACAGCACCGCGTAAGGGGCGGGACCTCTCCCGCCCGCCGGTGTGTCCGAAGGCCGGGCGGGACAGGTCCCGCCCCTACGCCACCCCTTACACCTCTTCGCCCGCCCGCTCGATCACGACGACCGGGATGCGCGCGTAGGGCGAGAGGCGCAGCAGCGCGCGCACGACCTCCGCGCAGTCCTCGGGAGCGATCATCTCCTCGCCGGGAATTCCGGTCCACGCAGCCATCCGTGTGTCGACGAACGCGGGGCAGATCGCTGTCGCACGCACTCCGGAGTCGGCCTCCTCGCGATCGAGCGTGCGCGTCATCGCGATCAGCGCGGCCTTCGACGCTCCATACGCCCCGAGCCCCGGCGTCGGGAGCGTGCCGGCGATCGAGGCGAGATTGACCACGTAGCCCTTCGTCGTGCGGAGGTGGGGGAGTGCAGCCTGCGTGACGAGGAACGCGCCGCGTAGGTTGACCGCCTGCTGCAGATCCCACGCCTTGGTCGACGTGTCTCCGAGCGTTCCCGCTATCCCGACACCCGCGGAGTTGACGAGTACGTCGAGGCCGTCGTGCATCTCGACATGCTCGGCCACGAGCCTCGAGCAATCGTCCTCCGACGATACGTCGGCGACGACGATCGAAGCGTCGAGGCCGTCACGGGCAGCCTCGAGACGATCGAGGTGCCGACCGACAAGCGTGAGGGAGTACCCCTCGGCACCGAGCATGTGGGCGATGGCGAGCCCGATCCCGGACGAGCCGCCGGTGATGAGCGCTGAAGGCACCACCGGATCCTTGCACAGACAGAACGAAGGCCGCCAGGGGGTAGCGGCCTTCGTGTGGATCAGGGAGGAGAGGGGAAGGGGTATGACTCTCCGCCACATTGTTCTCCTTGCCGTCCAGGACTCCTTCGCACGGGATGTCCCGCAACGGCAGACCCAAAAGATCGTTGCGGGACACCCCGCTTCGTGTTGATTGCGGCTGTACGGCGTCTCACAACCACACTGTTTCCTGTTGATGCTGTGAGACGCCGCGCAGCCGGTGCGTACACTGATTTCGTGACCGCGACTCCGACGCTGACCTCGCTCGCGAAGGCCGGCGGGTGCGCCGCGAAGTACCCGGCCGCCCGGCTCGAGAAGCTGCTCGCCGGCTTCGTTCCGGTCGATTCCGCAGAGCTCCTCGTCGGGCTCGACCCGGCCGACGACGCCGCC
>JANOFZ010000094.1:0-4279 GCA_031413935.1 Thermoleophilia bacterium
TCGCCGACGAAGAAGGCGTCGAAGCGACCGTGCTCTGCCTCTCCTCCCCCGACCGCCTCTACCGCGACTGGCAGGCACATCGGGCAGCACCGCTGCACGGCGGCGCTGTCGGGCAATCCCACCTCGAACGCCTTGTGGCCCCCGGCGAGCGAGGCCTACCCGTCGTCACCGTGATCGACGGCGCCAGCCATGCACTCTCCTTCGTCGGCAGCGCCCTCGGCGTGCGCTCCGTCCCACTCGGAGTCGACCGCTTCGGCCAGACAGGCAGCCAACCCGAGGTCTACGCCGAATACGAAATCGACGCCGCATCGATAGCGACCGCCGCCCTCATCGCGCTCGAACCCTGACGTCCGCGCGCGGCGTGGGGCAGTACAACCCACTAGACTGGAGACCGCGGCCGTCTCGCAGGCAGAGCCGGCTTCCGGCGACGAGAATGACGGTGGACAGCCCTCTCAATCGGATCAGGCTCGGGCGCACCGCGCTCGAAGTGACGCGCCTCGGGCTCGGCACAGCTCCTCTCGGAGGGCTCTTCTCACCGATCTCCGAGGAGCAGTTCACCGCGACGGTAGAACGGGCGTGGGAGCTCGGCCTGCGGCTCTTCGACACTGCGCCGCTGTACGGCAAGGGGGTAGCGGAAGCCCGACTCGGAGCCGCTCTCGCCGGTCGCCCACGAGACGAGTACGTCCTGTCGACGAAGGTCGGGCGACTGCTCCGTCGGGACGCTCCGCCCGATCCCGAGACACTGCGCGGCCTGTGGAAGGCCGCACCGGCATTGAACCCTATCTTCGATTTCAGTGGAGAGGGGGTGCTGCGGTCCTTCAGCGAGAGTCTCGAGCGACTTGGCCTCGACCGCATCGACATTGCGCTCATTCATGACCCGGACGACCACGCCGAGGAGGCCCTGGCGGGTGCCTACCCGACACTCGAGCAGCTGCAGAGGGAGGGAGCGGTCGGTGCCGTCGGGGTCGGGAGCAATCAGGTCGACGTTCTCTGCCGCTTCGCACGCGAGACCGACGTGGACTGCCTCCTCGTGGCCGGCCGCTACACCCTTCTCGACCACGAAGGCCTCGCGGAGCTCCTCCCGCTCTGCGTGGATCGCGGAATCGCCGCCATCGCCGGCGGTGTCTTCAACAGCGGGATCCTGGCCGACCCGCAAGCCGGGGCCACGTTCAACTACGAACCCGCATCGCGCGAGCTCATCGAGCGCGCGCAACGGCTGCGGGGCGTCTGCGAGCGACACGGTGTGTCACTCGGCGCTGCGGCAATCCAGTTCCCGCTCGCGCATCCCGCCGTTGTCGCCGTGGTCACGGGCGCTGTCTCCGCGGCCGAACTCGAGGAGAACGTCGGCTACGCCCGTTTTCCTGTGCCGGCCGACCTGTGGGCGGAGCTGAAGACGGAAGGGCTGATCCCGGCCGCTGCACCGGGAGCGCCGGCACCGCCCCTCTAGCTTCGCGGCGGCACCGAAAGCTGCCGGAGAGGGTGGTCCGCGCGCGGCAGGTAGTGTCCCCGGCATGCTGGAGCAGCCACCAATCCTGACGATGCGTCGCCGCTTCGAACGGCCGTCAACCGCCTCCCTGGCTGCTTTTGCACGCGCCGAGTCGGCGCAGGTCGCAGACGCCCAGGGAGGTGGCGGCGCGCTCGACCATCGGATTCAGGCGCTTCCCGAGATCCCGTTCTCGGGCACCATCGTCGGCCCCGCACTCACGTGCGAAACCGGCCCCGCCGATGTGCTCGCCGCGCTCGCCGCACTCGATGTCGCAAGGCCGGGAGACGTCCTCCTGATCGCCACCGGTGGCTGGACGGGTACCGCGTCGATCGGGGACCTCTTCGCCGGCGCGGCACGGAACGCCGGCATCGCCGCGATCGTCACGGACGGCCTCGTTCGTGACGTCGAGGGCCTCGCGCGAGCGGCGGTGCCAGTGTTCTCGGTCGGGCTCTCTCCAGCGTCGCCGGCGGCGAACGGGCCGGGGACGGTCGGCCTGCCGGTCGTTGTCGGCGGGAGGCCGGTCGAGGCGGGCGACGTCGTCGTCTGCGACCACTCGGGAGTCGTCGTCGTCCCCCTGGCGGAGATCGAGCAAACCCTGACCGCGCTGGAACGTGTTCTGGAGCTCGAGGCAGCGGAGGGTGAGCGAGTCACCGCGGGACAGGTGATTCCTGGAGCGATCCGCACGCTTCTCGACTCGGACCGCGTTCGCACACTCGACTGACGCACCCACGTCGGAGACTGCCGCACGAGCAGCGCCTGCTCGATCAGCTTTCGGTCGGGCCCGTCCCCTCGACCACGATGTACTCGTCCACCAGCGTTCGGCATGCCTCGCCGATGAACAGTGCTCGATCCAGATCGAACTCCGCGGCGAGCTCCTCGAATGCGTTGGTCATTGCCTCTTCGGAGTCGAACCAGATCTCACCGATGCCGTCCCACGGCTGATCGCCGCCGACCCACTCCTGAACGACGTTGATGCGGCACCCGCGCAGCCCGGGCAGACGCGCGGCGAGCTCTGCGTGCGTGGTCGTCCAGTGCTGGACGAAGTCCTCCTTCGACATGCCCTCCCTGCGCCGGACGAGGGTGATTCGCTTGATCACGAGTGCACGCCGTTCACGACGTTGAGGAGCGGCTCTCCCCGTTTCAGCCTCTGGATGTTGGCAAACGCGTCTTCGAGCACCCGGCGCACGGACTCTGTCGTCACCCCGGCGATGTGCGGAGAGCGCACGACGTTCGGGGCCGAGAGGATCGGGTGGTCGGGCGGTGGCGGCTCGGGGTCGAAGACGTCGAGCCCGGCGCGCAGCCTGCCGTCGTGGAGGAAGACCGCGAGCGCGTCGAGGTCGACCGTCGGGCCTCGTGATGTGTTGACGAGCACCGCGCCGGGCTTCATCAGCGATAGCTCGTGCTCGGCGATCAGCCGGTTCGTGTCGGCCGTCAACGGAACGTGGAGGGTCACCACGTCGGCAGTCCGGAGCAGATCTTCGAGGCCTACCTGCCTCATCCCGTAGCGCTCCTCGAGCTCCGGAGACGACACTTCATCGGTGTACACCACGGCCATGCCGAAGGCGTGAGCCCGTCTGGCGACCTCCTTGCCAATCTCACCGAGCCCGACGATTCCCAGCGACTTGCCCGCGAGCTCGCTGAGGCCCGACCCGAACAACGCTCCGGTCGGCCAGCCTCCGCGCGTGATCGCCACATCGCCCTCGACGATGCGCTTGACAACAGCGAGGAGCAGAGCGAACGTGTGCTCGGCAACAGTCCCCGCGTGCCCTGCGGTGAGAACATTGCAAACGGGGATCTCCCTCTCGGCCGCCGCCGCATGGTCAACGGCGTCGTACCCGCGACTCGCGGTCTGGATCAGCCGCAGCTGGCTTGCGTTGACCAGAGCAGCGCGCGGGACCGGCTCCATCAACACCAGAACGGCATCTGCGTCTGCAAAAGCACGGGCGTCCGCGCTCTTCGCCCGCCCGATCGTCCAGCCGGCCGAGCGGCCGAACTCCAGTTCGACCAGCCGATCGACCCAGCCATCCGGGTTGTACGAATCGGACAACAGCGTCAGGAGGCGCATCGTCTAACCCTGGCTCTTGCCACCGTTTCACCACTGTAGACAGAGTGACCGCGGATCGTCACGTGATCGAACATCTCTGGATTCTACGTCCGCGCCGCGATAGATTGGCGTCGTGCTGGAGCTCCGCCCGAACTGCGAGTGCTGCGACCGCGACCTGCCGCCGGAGAGCGAGCTGGCGCGGATCTGCACGTACGAGTGCACGTTCTGTGCCGGCTGCGTCGAGACCCACCTCGGCGGGCGCTGCCCGAACTGCGGCGGCAACTTCGTTCCCCGCCCGATCCGGCCGCCCGGGGAACTGGCGAAGGATCCGGCGTCGACAGTGCGCGTCGTGAAGCCGCATCCGGGCGGCGCGCAAAGCTAGCCGAGCAGCTGCTCCAGGTGGCGCGTCAGCGCCCCTACCCCTGCGCCCGTGTTCGAGATCACCGTGAACGTGACACCGGAGCGCCGATCGTGAGAACTCCGAAACGAAACGCCCGTGTCCCCGCCGCTCATCGTCACGGCGTCCGTCGAGGCGTGAAGCCAGAAGCCGAGACCGTACCGTCGTGCCTCGGCTTCCGATTCGGACCTGTCATCGCTGCGCGCCCGCAGGATCTGGGCAACCCACTCCTTCGAGACGACCCGGCCATCGAAGAGTGCGCTCCAGAGGGCGCTGACGTCGGCGACCGTCGTGTAGATTCCCCCGTCCCCCGTGCCACGAACGGGGAGATGGAAGACGTTCGTTCTCCACG
>JANOFZ010000095.1:0-8944 GCA_031413935.1 Thermoleophilia bacterium
CCGCAGTGCGATCCCAGACGATTCGCGGGCGTAGCTCCGCAAACTCGTCCGACGGATAGCGACCGGCAAGCATATCGAGCACGTTCTCGAGCTGCGCGCGGGCGAGATCGGCGAAGGGGTAGGCGCCACGGACGAGCTGATAGAGGTCGTCGACCGAGATCTCGTCGTCAGCGCAGATCGCCACGATCTGCTGCGCGAGAACGTCGAGCGGGTTGCGGGGAATGTGTGTCTCCTCGATCAGCCCCTCACGCATCGCCTTCGCAACGACGGCGCACTCGAGCAGGTCGCCTCGGAACTTCGGAAAGATCCGTCCCTTCGAGACGGCGCCGAGATCGTGACCCGCGCGGCCGACGCGCTGCAGCCCACGCGCGACCGACTTCGGGCTCTCGACCTGGATCACGAGGTCGACCGCACCCATGTCGATCCCGAGCTCGAGCGAGGACGTCGCGACGAGGCAGGGAATCTGCCCCGCCTTGAGCAGATTCTCGATCTCGACGCGTTGCTCTCGTGCGAGCGATCCGTGGTGGGCCCGGGCGATGCTCGCGTCGGCCAGCTCGTTGAGCCTCACCGCAAGCCGCTCGGCAAGGCGTCGGTTGTTGACGAACACGATCGTGGAGCGGTGCTGCTGCACGAGGTCGAGGAGCGCGGGATAGATCGACGGCCAGATCGACCGCGCCGTTGCCTCGAAGCCGGAGGCCATGGCGACGTCGTCCTCGACGACGTGCTGGCTGAGCGTCGTGTTCGAACCGGGCTCGCGCATGTCTTCGAGGGCAACGACGACCTCGAGGTCGAGCTCCTTCCGGGTGCCCACGTCGACGAGCTCGATCGGCCGGCCGCCGCCGACGAACCGTCCGATCTCCTCGAGCGGCCGCTGTGTTGCAGAGAGGCCGATCCGTTGGAATGCCTGCGTCGTAACCTGCTCGAGCCGTTCCAATGAGAGAGCGAGGTGGGCTCCGCGTTTCGTGCCGGCGACCGCATGCACCTCGTCGATGATCACGGTTTCGATCCCGCGCAACGTCTCTCGCGCCTGTGAGGTGAGGAGCAGAAACAGCGACTCCGGAGTGGTAATCAGGATGTCGGGCGGCGTGCGCAACATCTGACGCCGCTCGCGCTGATCGGTGTCCCCGGTGCGGACACCGACCGTGAGCGTCGAGCCGAGGCCCACGAGCGGCGCCCGGAGATTGCGCTCGACGTCGTAGTTGAGCGCCTTGAGCGGCGAGATGTAGAGCAGACGCAGCCCCTCACCGGGGTTTGCGTTGAGCCGGTCGATCCCGGTGAGGAATGCAGCGAGGGTCTTGCCTGAGCCGGTCGGTGCCTGCACGAGGACGTTCGCGCCGGTTGCGATCACGGGCCAGGCAGCCTGCTGGGCGGGCGTCGGCCCGGCGAAAACGCGTTCGAACCACGCCCTCGTCGCGGGCGTAAAGGCGGCGAGCGGATCCATCGGTCAAGGGTATCCGGCCGCTGTCGTGCCAGGCCACTCGGGATAGGATCGAGCAATGGCGCCGCCCGCAGCGATCCACTTCACCGGAGACCCCGAGGCGGATGCGTTTCTCGGCGCGAGCCCACTCGCACTCCTGATCGGCTTCGTGCTCGACCAGCAGGTGACGGTACAGAAGGCGTTCTCGTCACCCCTCGAGCTGTCGAAGCGCCTCGGTGGGCTCGATGCGGCGGCCATCGCAGCTATAGACCCTGACGCACTCGAAGCGGTCTTCCGCGAGAAGCCTGCCCTCCATCGCTTTCCCGCCAACATGGCGCGCCGCGTCCAGGAGCATTGTGCGTTCCTCGTCAGCGAGTACGGCGGCGACCCCGTCGCGGTCTGGGAGGGTGCGAAGGACGGCGCCGAGCTCGAGCGACGCCTGCTCGAGCTCCCCGGGATCGGCGAGATGAAGGCACGCACGATGATGGGCGTGCTCGCGAAGCGCCTGGGCGTTCGCCCTAAAGGATGGGAGGCCTTCGCACCAACGCACGAGGGCCTCGGCGATGTCGACTCACCCGAGGCGCTCGCGGAGTATCAGGCCGCAAAGCGTGCCCGGAAGGCGGCGCATCGGGCCAAGGACGCAGGCTGAAGGATGCCGATCGAGCTCCGGACGCTCACGGACGGCGGCCAAACGGCGACGGAGATCGGCCGAGAGGTATCGGCCTTCATCGGAGAGGCACGCGAGAGCCTCGACCTGGCGCTCTACGACGTTCGGTTCGAGACCGATGCGGGTGCGCTCGTGCTCGCGACGCTCCTTGCAGCGCAACAGCGGGGGATCAGGATCCGCCTCGTCTACAACGTCGATCACCCGGGCCCGATCCCCGTGCCGCCGCCGCCGGAGATGGCCCCGGCGGCAATCGAGGCTTTGCCCGTGCCGACGCGCGGCATCGCCGGCATACCCGACCTGATGCACCACAAGTACGTCGTGCGTGACGCCACCGATATCTGGTCGGGGTCGACCAACTGGACGGACGACTCCTGGAGCCGGCAGGAGAACGTGATCGTTCGGGTGCTCGGGGCGCCCGCGCTCGCCCGGGCCTTCTCCCTCAATCTCGACGAGCTCTGGAATGCGGGCAAGGTCGAGCACACGGGCCGAGTCGAGCCACGCCCCGTGACGGTCGACGGGAAAACCGAAATGCGTGCCTGGTTCACCCCGGAGTACGGCGACGCGCTCTCTCACCGAGTCGCAAAGTTCCTCGGGCGGGCGCGAAACAGGATCCGAATCGCATCCCCCGTCCTCACTTCGGGCCCGATCCTCGGCACGCTCGTCGAGGTCGTGAACGAGCACCGTTGCGACGTCGCCGGCGTGATCGACGAGACCCAGGTCGACGAGGTCTTTCATCAGTGGGCGACGAACGGCGTCAGCGGCTGGAAGATCCCGCTGCTGCGCACGATCCTCACCGGAGCACCGTTCTCGGGCAAGCCGTCGACGCGCTGGACGCCGCAGTCGCTGCACGACTTCATGCACGCAAAGGTCGTCGTCGCCGACGATGTCGTCTTCGTGGGGTCGTTCAACTTCTCGCGCTCGGGCGAGCGCAATGCCGAGAACGTGCTCGAGATCCACGACGCTGCGATCGCCGACCGGCTCGCCGGCTTCGTCGACGAGATACGGGGCCGCTATCCGGCTACGACGCCCCCTCAGATCGAGGGATGAGAACCGGCCCCACGATGCCGAGACCTTCACCGTGAGGGTCATCGCCGTGGTCGCAGCCATCGTCGCAGCGATTGCTGCCACCGCCGCCTGGGGGTCGCCGCTCCCTCCCGCGAAGGCATGTCCTCTCTTCCCCGCTGACAACGCGTGGAACCGCCGCGTCGACACCCTTCCCGTCGCTGCAGGATCGGGTGCGACGGTGGCGGCGATCGGGGCGACGAAGACGATGCACGCCGATTTCGGCTCGGGCCTCTGGGACGGCGGCCCGATCGGCATTCCGATCACGGTGGTCGGCAAGGCACAGCGCAAGAGCAGGGTGTCGTTCGAGTACGCGGACGAGTCCGACAAGGGGCCGTATCCGATTCCGCCTGGCGTGCGCATCGAAGGGGGAGCTACCTCGGACGGCGACCGTCACGCCCTTATCGTCGACCGTGACGCGTGTCGCCTCTACGAGCTTTACAACCTCCGTCGCGTGGGCGGACGCTGGACGGCGGGGTCCGGGGCGATCTGGAGCCTGCGCTCGAACAGGCTTCGCCCGGCCGGGTGGACGTCCGCCGACGCGGCAGGGCTGCCCATCCTGCCCGGCCTCGCCCGCTACGACGAGGTTGCCCGCGGGCGCATCGATCATGCGTTGCGCTTCACGGTCTCGCGAACTCGACGTGCCTACGAGTGGCCCGCTCGGCACTACGCAAGTTCCTCGACGGACCGGGTGCTCCCAGCGATGGGTGCCCGGCTTCGTCTCAAGCGTGACTTCGACATCACGGGGTTCCCGCGGCAGTCGCGCGTCGTTCTCCAGGCCCTGAAGGAGTACGGGATGATCGTGGCCGACAACGGCTCCGACTGGTACGTCTCGGGTGCACCCGATCCCCGCTGGTCGAACGACGATCTCCACACGCTTGGTCGTGTCCCCGGTTCGGCGTTCGAGGTCGTGGACGCCTCCTTGCTGCGTCCGTGACTCGTTTATAGTCCCGCTGATGAGCGTTGTCGCCGCCGGAATCAACGTCCCCGACCCTCTCGGCATGTCTCTGACGGTCGTCGGGCCAAAGCCGAACACGCTCGAGGGAAACCCCGTTGAATCCGTGCACGAGATCCACACCGAGGATCGGCTCCAGGTCGGAGTCTGGGAGATCACGCCTGGTTCCTTCAAGACCGTCAAGGACGGCATCTCCGAGTTCATGCACTTCATCTCGGGTAGCGGCACGATCGTCGGGGACGACGGCACGACGACGGTGATCGCGCCCGGGGTCGTCCTGATCACCCCCGACGGCTGGTCGGGTACCTGGCACGTGAGTGAGACCGCACGCAAGGTCTACGCCATCGTTCCGACTCGCTGACGTGATCCTCGACAACGGTGTGATCCGTACGCTCGACCCTTCGCTTCCGACCGCGGGAGCGCTCGCGATCGCAGGGCCCATCATCGCCGGAGGTGTGGGGACCCATGAGTGGATGCTCCCGACGCCCGAACGGGTCGACCTCGAGGGCCGGTGTGTCCTTCCGGCGTTCACGGATTCACACGTGCACTTCCCGACCTGGGCACTTGCGCGCCATGATGTGCGTCTCGAGCAAGCGACGTCGGTCGCGGCCGCACTCGCGCTCGTCGAAGCGCATCCCCGCCGCGGCCGCTGGATTCGGGGAACGGGCTGGCGCGACGCAGCATGGCCAGATCGACCGACTGCGGCGGCACTCGATGCGGTGACGGACACGACGCCGACCGCGCTGTGGTCGAAGGACTACCACTCCCTCTGGCTCAACAGTGCAGGGCTCGCTGTCGCGAACGGCGACCTCGAGATTCACGGCGGCGTCGTCGAGCGGAATGCTCAGGGAGAGCCGACCGGCGTCCTCCGGGAGCAGTCTGCGTGGCGCTTCCGCGAACGGTTCGTCGAGGTCATCGAGGACGAGTGGGTCGAGGCGACGCGCGAGGGAATTCGCGTCGCGAACGCGCGGGGGGTCGGCGCGATCCACGACAAGGATGGCTGGCTCGGTGCAGCGGCGATCTTCGGTCGGATCCACGAGCGTGGGGGCCTCTCGCTCCGCGTGTGGCAGTCGATCCCCGCCGACCGGCTCGACGAGGTCGCAGCGCTTCCACTCCCCTCGCGGATCGGCGACGACTTTCTCCGTCTCGGCTACCTGAAGGCGTTCATGGACGGGACGCTCGGCTCCCAGACCGCGCTGATGCTCGACGGATCCGGTGTCGAGATCACGAGCCGTGAAGAGCTCGAGGAGATCATCGTCCGCGGCGCTGAGGCCGGCTGGCCGGTAGCGGTGCACGCGATCGGGGACAGGGCCAACCGCAACGCCCTGGACGCGTTCGAGGCCACGCGACATGCGTGGGAGCCGCGCGGGCTCCGTCATCGCATCGAGCACGCGCAATGCCTCGACGCGGCTGATGTTCCGCGCTTCGCCGAGCTGGGGATCGCCTGTTCGGTGCAGCTCTCCCACGCCGCGTCTGACCGCGATCTCGCGGATCGCTACTGGGGCGAACGGGCCGGGGGTGCCTACGCGTTCCGGAGCCTCTGGGACTCGGGCGCCGTCATCGTCAACGGATCGGATGCGCCCGTCGAGGAGCTCGACCCTCTCGCCGGGATTCGCGCGGGCGTCCTCCGCACGATCGATGAGCGATCCGCTTGGCATCCGGAAGAAGCGCTCACCGTCGAGCAGGCAATCATTGCCTCCACGGTCACCCCCGCCTGGCTGGCCGGTGACGAGCGCCGTCGCGGCAAGCTCCTCCCCGGCTTTCTGGCCGATCTCATCGTTCTATCCCGAGACCCCTTCCTCTGCCCTGTGGACGAGCTCGAATCGGTGGAGGTCGTGGCGACGATGGTCGGCGGCCGTTGGGCCCACAATCCACCGCCCTGGGATTGACCGTTTCAGCCGGTATGCTTGGGGTCGTGGCTACACGAACGATGCACCAGGTTCACCAGTCCGGGACGTGCTCGGTGGCGGCAACTGCTGAGATCATCGGAGCCAAGTGGACCGTCCTCATCGTGCACGAGCTCTCGGAGGGAGCAAGGCGCTTCACCCAGATCGAGCACTCGTGTGCCGGGATCAGCCCTCGCACGCTCGCCGAGCGGTTGCGCTGGCTCGAGGCCGAGGGAATCGTCGTCCGCCGCAGTTTTGCGGAGTCACCACCGCGCGTGGAGTACGAGCTGACCGAGAAGGGCACCGCTCTTCTGCCGCTGGTCGCCGAGATGCGCCATTTCGGCCACGACTGGCTCGGCTGCGGCGTGCATGAGACGTAAGGTCGCGGAATCTCCGCGACCCACGCTCATTCCTCCTTTCTGCGCGCTACGCGCGATACGGGACGTAAGGGCGGACGCGAATCCGCGAGGGAAAAGCGTATCGCCGATTCGCGCCCGCCCTACGCCCGTCTTTCCTTCTGCGCGCTACGCGCGATCCTGAAGGTGGCCGCCCGCGGCCATGACTTGCACGAGGGTCACGGCGTCCGTCACGAGCGGTGGCCGGCGTAGGGGCTCTGCGAAGCGTCGCTCCGCGAAGCAGAGCGTCGCCCGCTCCGGTCGCCTCTGCCACAAGCCGTAGGGGCTAGGCGCCGGCGAGCCCCAGCGAGGCAAGCCTCGCCCGGGTTCAGGGGAGTGCCGACGGTTCTGCCCACACGCGCGCGAGCTCGACCACGGTTGCGGCGGCCGCGGCCATGTCCTGCACACTCGCCCACTCGCGCGTCGAGTGGTAGTTCTGTCCGCCGGTGAAGAGGTTCGGCGTCGGGAGGCCCATCGCCGAGAGGCGAGCGCCGTCCGTGCCACCGCGAATCAGCGAACGCACCGGCTCGACGCCCGCGCGCCGGATCGCCTCCTCTGCAGCAGCGATGACCCGGGGATGCCTGTCGATCACCGTGCGCATGTTGCGGTAGCTCTCCTGCACCTCGACGGTCACGCGCGCCCGAGGCTCGCGTTCGCCGATCGCCTCGGCCCACTGCCGTACCCGCTCGGTGTGCTCGTCGAGGAGGGCGTCGTCGTGATCCCTCACGATCAACACGACCGTGGTCTCCTCCACCCCGCCGCTGATCCGCGACGGGTGGATGTACCCCTCGCGGCCCTCGGTCGTCTCGGGCGACAACGAGTCCTTCGGTAGAGATGCGATGAAATCCGCAGCAAGCCTGACGGCATTCACGAGCTTGCCCTTGGCCGAACCCGGGTGGGCGCCACGTCCCCGGAACGTGACACGTACCTGGAACGCCGAGAACGTCTCGATCTCCAGCTCGCCGAGGCCGGAGCCGTCAAGGGTGTACGCAGCCTCCGCGCCGAACTTCTCGAGGTCGAAGTGGTCGGTTCCACGCCCGACCTCCTCGTCGACTGTGAATGCGACGCGAATGGTGCACCGTGGCTCCGGCGTACCGATGAGATGGGCGACCGCTGCCATGATCTCGGCGACGCCGGCCTTGTCGTCGGCGCCGAGCAGGGTTGTGCCGTCACTCGTGATGATGTCGTGACCGATACGCGCTGCGAGCGCGAACTCCTCAACGGGGTCGATCATCTGGCTCGAGTCGCCGGGCAGCATGATCACCCCGCCCGCGTAGTCCTCGTGGACAATGGGGACAACGCCGGCGCCTGGCGACTCCGGGGTCGTGTCGACGTGGGCGATCAGGCCGATCACAGGAGCGCCGTTGGTTCCCTGCAACGTCGCGAAGACGTAGCCGTGCTCGGTCAGCTCGATGTCGTCGAGACCGATCTCCGTCAGCTCGGCGACGAGGAGGCGGGACAGGTCGAGCTGCTTGGCCGTGCTCGGATACGTGTCGGAGTCCTCCCGGGCTTGCGTGTCAATCCGGACGTAGCGGAGGAATCGCTCCAGAACGTCGTCGGAGAGCCTGGCCGCGAGCGGGGAGGAGAACGGCGCGCTACCCAAGGTCGACGAGATGGCAGTAGAGGGCGGCAGCAGCCTCGATCCCGAGCGAAAGGTATGCCGTTGGAATGCGCTCGTTCGGCGAGTGGACGTTCGACTCGTTGAGCGCGAACCCGGTGAGCACCGTCGCGACCCCTCGTGCCGCGAGTGCCGAGACGAGAGGGATCGCTCCACCGGAGCGGATCAGCAAGGGACGGACGCCGAGCACCTCCTCGAAGGCGTCGAGGCCGAGAACCACGGCACGCGCGTCAGCCGGGATGTGCCCCGGCGGCGCGGACGAAAGCAGCACGATGTCGAGGTCTGTACCCGAGGGTGCCGCGTTGCGGAGGAGCGCCTCGAACGCCGGTGCAATGACGCCAGGATCCTGGTCGCCGACGAGCCGGATCGAGACGTTCGCCTCGGCCTCGACCGCGATGACCGTCTTCTGGAGCACCGGCGAGCCGCCCTGAATGCCATGGACGTCCACGGACGGCTCCGCCCACGTGCGGAGATAGAACTCGCCACCTGCCGCCTCGTCTGCCGGCCTCGATCCTGCGGCCGCGATCTCCGCAGGGCCGGCCGGGAGTGTCTGCCACGCTGCTAGCTCGACATCGGAGGGCGGGACGACGCCGACCCGCAACTCGTCGGGCAGACGGCCGTCACGCGGGAGCACTGCAGAAAGCGTGTGCATCAGCGCGTGCATCGCGTTGAGGGATGCGCCCCCGTACATGCCAGAGTGGAGATCGCGGCTGCCGGTGCGAACCCTGACGTGGAAGTAACAGAGGCCGCGGACTGCAATGTTGAATCCGGGAACGTCTCGCTCGACCATGCCGCTGTCGAACACGATCGCCGCGTCGGCACCACGCTCGTCGGCTGCGATCCAGTCGACGATCGAGTGACCGCCGATCTCCTCCTCGCCGTCGCAGGCAAAGCGGAGGTTCACGGGCAGATCGCCGGAGGCCGCAAGCAGCTCCGCCGCCTTC
>JANOFZ010000096.1:0-11705 GCA_031413935.1 Thermoleophilia bacterium
CGAGGTTGCGGTGGATGATCCCGAGGCCGCCCTGGCGCGCCAGCGCGATCGCGAGTCGCGCCTCGGTGACGGTGTCCATCGCCGCAGAGATGATCGGGATCTCGAGAGCGATCGTCCGCGTCAGTCGAGTTACCGTCGAGACCTCGTGCGGAAGACCGGCCGACTCGGCGGGAACGAGCAGCACATCGTCGAAGGTCAGCCCTTCTTTGCCGAACTTGCTATCCCGATCGAGTTCGAACTCCAAGAGTCGAATGACTCTACCAAGCGTGCGGGACAGCGCTGAATGCCGACGCCAGGCTGAAGCCTGGCGTCGGGCTGAAGCCTGGCGTCGGGCGCCTACGCGCCTGCGACGGGCTGGAGCTCGTCGATCTCGACCAGAGACGTGAGGCGAGCCGCTTCCTTCGGATCGAACCGGCCGGCCCCGACCACGAGGACGGAGGCCGACGCCGCAGCAACCGAGAGCCGGATCGCCTCCTCGGCCGGGATTCCCTCGTCCTGCGCTGCGAGCCAGCGCGCAAGAAAGACATCGCCGGCCCCGAGCACCGAGACGGCCTCGAGTTGAGGCGCCCGCGCATGGTAGCGGCGCACCTGGCGTTCCTCCCGCACGAGGGAGAAGCAGCCAGACTCCAAGGTAATCTGCACGTTGCGGGCACCCATCTCGGCGATCGTGTCGAGAGCCATCGCGAAATCGGCCTCGTCCTCGAGCTCCTGACCCACGAGCTGTTCGGCCTCGTGCTGATTCGGCGAGACGAGCCACGGTTCCGCTTCGATCCCGCGCCGCAGCGGTTCACCCTCGGCGTCGAGGACGACACGAGCTCCGAGGCGCGTCATCTCGCGCACGGCATCGGCGTAGAAGCCCTCGTCCACTCCGCGGGGCAGCGACCCGGCGAACACGACGGTCGACGTGCCACGCGACAGGTAGCGAAGCTTGTCGAGCAAGATCCCGAGCTCGTCCTCGGACACCTTCGGGCCCCACTCGTTGATTTCGGTGTACGTCCCCGCGGTCGGATCGACCACCGCCGTGGAGGTACGTGACTCGTCCCGAATGCGGACGAAGTCGTTGAGGATCGCCTCCTCGGTGAGCTCCTCCACGATCCTGGTGCCCGTTCGCCCTCCGGCGAGGCCTGTCGCGACAACAGGAACATCGAGCCGCTTCAGGGCGCGCGCAACGTTGATTCCCTTGCCTCCCGCGAGCACGAGCACGTCACTCGATCGATGGCGATGACCGAGCTTGAAAATCGGGACGCTGAGCGACCTGTCGAGTGCTGCGTTGAGGGTGACGGTGATGATCACTGCGGCCCCTTCCTCCGAGACGACGGCCTTCGAAACGATTGAGTTACGAGACGAGCCCGAACAGATGGTGCACCGTACGGCGGGCATACCACTCGGCCTTCCCGAAAACCCCGACGGCCGGGATCGACGTGGCAGCGACGAGGGGCGTGCGTGCGATCAGCCTACCGTCCGAGAACACCCGCACCTCTCCGAGGCGTTGCCCTTGTGTCACCGGGAGGGCGAGGGCAGTGCTCGCGACGACGCGCTCGACGAGCGGGCGACCGACACGAACGCTGCGGACGACGTCCTGCTCGGCGACGAGCGGGACGGGCGCTCTCCCGTAGCCGACCTCGGCGTGACCGTAGACATGGTCGCCTGCGACAACGACCCGCCGGTACTGGTCGAGGCCCCAGGTGAGAAGCGAGGCGATCTCCGCATTCCTCTGCGACTCGGTCGCTGCGCCGAGAAGCGATGCGGTGACCCGCACGCCGTTTTGCTCGACGGCGGCGACCTGCGACCACCCGGCGTCGTTCGTGTGCCCTGTCTTTGCGCCGACGAGCGGCACCTTCCCGATCAGGCCATCGGTGGAGGTCAGGATTCGGCCACCGGCGATCGTCGCGCTCGGCCGCGCCGACCATCTGCGGATGAACGGGTTCCGGAGCGCGGCCGTGAGCAGCGTCGTGACGTCGCGCGCGCTCGAGACGTGGCCGGGCTGATCGAGCCCGTGAGGGTTCTCGAAGTGCGTCGACGTGAGGCCGAGCGCCTTCGCCCTGGCGTTCATGAGCTCGACGAACCGCGGCTGTGAGCCGCGCCCGACGTGAAGTGCGAGCGCGGTCGCGGCGTCGTTTGCGCTAGGAACGAGTGCAGCGACCGCCAGGTCACGGACGGTCAGCTGCTCGCCCGGCCTGAGAGCGACCGACGATTCGCCGACAGAGGTCGCCGCAGCTGGGATGGTGACGACGTCGTCGAGTCGGGCTTGCTCGAGCGCGACGAGCACGGTCATCAGCTTGGTGATGCTTGCCGGAGCCCGGCGCGCGTCCGGCGCGCGCGCGGCCACGACCACCTGATCCGAGCCGCCACGTATGACGTAAGCAGGTGCAGAGACCGGCGGCGGTGCCGCGGCAGCCGAGGCGGCACACATCGCAAGCGCGGCCACAACAACGAAAGACCCTCGACGCATCGACCCCGAAATGTAGATGAGAGCGGCCAGGCTGAGCGGCTACCAGCCCGCGGCAGCCCAGATCTCGGCCGAGAGGCGTGCGGCCTCGGCTCCCGCGGCTGACCGCCAGTCATCCTCGGTGTCGCGATACGCGAAGATCACCGAGCGCGATGCGTTGACGAGCGCGCTCGCGGGACCGCTCGTGAACGCGCGTGCGACATCTGCAGGCGTCGCTCCCTGGGCACCCACGCCGGGCAGGAGGATGATCTGTTGCGGCATGGCCCGACGGGCGTCGCCGATCAGCCGTGGCACCGTCGCACCCACGACCGCACCAACGCTGGACATGCCACGCTCGCCGACGAGATCGGCTCCCCATTCCTCGACGAGGCCGGCAACATGACGCCACACCGGCACGCCGTCCGAGAGGACGGCGTCCTGGAGATCGCGGGCTCCGGCGTTCGAGGTGCGGACGAGGCAGAAGATGCCGGCGCCATGGCGCCTGCAGGCGGCGAGGTACGGATCGACGGAGTCGGTCCCGAGATACGGGTTCACGGTGAGCGCGTCTGCGAGGGGTGGATCCTGTCCGCGCGGCTCGAGGAACGCGGCAGCGTAGGCTCGCGCGGTCGAGCCGATGTCACCGCGCTTGGCATCGGCGATGACGAGCAGCCCCGCCTCGGAGGCGTACCGCGACACGGTCTCGAGGGCATGCCAGCCGTCGCCGCCGAGGGCCTCGAAGAACGCGACCTGCGGCTTCACGGCCACGGCGTATGGTGCAACGGCGTCGACGATACCCTTGCAGAACCGCTCCACAGCACCGGCCGCCGCGGCGCGTCCGCGTCCGGCTTCCCCCCGCAGTTCAACCGGAAGGAGATCGACGCGGGGGTCGAGTCCGACGACGAGCTGCGTGCGCTTCCGCTCGACCGCTTCCGCAACACGATCGGAGAAGGGGGGAATGGAACTGTCCCCGTCTCGAGCGCCCGCGTTCATGCGGCCAAGGCTACCCCGTTCGCTGCGGTCAGGATCGCATCACGTTCGAGCGCCGCGACGCTGAGCTCGGGCGGCGGACGTCGGATGAAGGACGCGATCAGGAGAAGCTCGTCGGCGGTTGCGGCAGCGAGCTCGGTGCCCGCGGAGGCGCGCACGTCTGCGAGCCCTGCCTCGACCTCGAGGGAGCCTCCGCCACCACGCGGGATCGTCCGCCGCGAGACGACGCCGCCTGCCACGAAAACCCCGCGAACCATTCCTTGCTCGAGCGCCGGAACGACAAGGCAAACCTGCAGCCCGAGCGCTTCGCGCACCTCGTCGATTCGGACAACGACCTGCTCGAGCGCGGCAATCCGATCACGGAGGCGCGCAGCCTCCTCGAAGCGAAGGTCGGCGGCGAGACGGCGGAGACGGAGGCGCAGCTCCGGGAGCGCCGCCCGGGGATCGTCGCCGTCGTAGCCTGCGAGCGCCTGGGCAGCTCGGCGAGCAATGCCTCGGCCACTGAGCGGGCCATGCGGAGTCGGATCGCTGACGCACGCCCAGGTGGCACCACGGCGACGAAGGTACACGTGCCTATCCGGCCGCGTGCTGCGTGCGTTTGCGGGCGGCCGTAGCTCGCGAAGAAGCCGCAGCTCGTCGAGCGCCGCCTCGAGCTCGCTTCCGCTGAGCTGCCAGTCGACGCGTGCAAGCGCACCGAGCGCGGCTTCAACCGCGGGCCTCTGCCGGTTGCCGGAGAAGTACGAGCGCAGCCGCGTGCGGAGATCGCGAGCGCGGCCGACGTAGAGCGCCTGTCCCCGCGCATCACGAAAGATGTACGTCCCTGGTGTCGTCGGCGCCCGGGCAACGAGCGGCCGCTTCCCGTGGAGTCGTCGGGCTCTCGGCGCCGACAACTCCACGAGATCCGCAACGGTCTCGGCACCACGCTCCTGTGCAAGCCCGATGAGCGCGATCAGGATCTCGGCGGTAGCCGACGCGTCCGCGAGGGCGCGATGGCATGGCGTCACGGAGGTGCCGAAGAACTGCGAGAGCGGGTGCAGTCCGAACCGTGTCGTCCGGCCCCCGAGAAGCCGTCGGGCGAGCCCCACCGTGTCGACGACCGGCGCAGCAACGCGCCTGCCGGTGAGTCGCTCGACGGCGCGATCGATAAAGCCCATGTCGAACCGAGCATTGTGGGCGACGAGCACGGCGTCGCCTGCGAACGAGAGAAAGCGTCGCACGGCAAGATCTGCGCCCGGGGCTGCCCGCACCTCGTCCCGGCCGATGCCCGTCAATGCCGTGATCGCGACCGGCAGTGGCACACCCGGATTGACGAGCGTCTCGAAGGTCGCTCCCTTCACGAGCTGTTCGACCTTCTGCGCACCGATCTCGACGATGCGAGCGCGCGCAGGCGAGAGCCCGGTCGTCTCGAGGTCGAAGACGACGAACGCCGCCGACTCGAGCGGTGTCGCCGCCCCTGGCGCATCAGCGAGCCCGACCGCAGCGCCACGCCAGACGAGTCGCGCGTCGCCCGTTACAACCTCGTCGAGGAGAGAGCGTGCTATCGCTGTCGGCGCCGAGGCGAGCGCGAACAGCGATCGCGCAGCCTCGGAGGCGGGAATCGGCCCCCGGCTCACCTCGACCAGCTCGACGAGCCGGTCGGCAGCATCGAATGTCAGTTGCATGGCATGAATCTAGACGAACATACGTTCGTCTACAAGGGCAAAAGAGAGGGCCCGGGGGAGCGGGCCCTCGTCTTTCGTCCTCGGAGGAGGTCGTCCCTAGTTGACGGCCTTCTTGAGCACCGAGCCGGCCGAGAACTTCGGCACATTCGCGGCCCTGATCTGAACCTTCTCGCTCGGGTTCCGCGGATTGACGCCCATCCGTGCCGCCCGGTGCGTCACGTGGAACTTGCCGAAACCGGTGAACGTCACGTTGTCGCCGGCCTTGAGTGCGTCCTCGACGGTGCTGAGGAACGCCTCGACTGCCTCGCCTGCGTCACGCTTGGACGAGCCGGTCTTCCCGGCTACTGCTTCGATGAACTCCTGCTTGGTCACTGCCACTCCTCCTACTAGACGATCGTTGTTGGGACCGCCGGAGACCCTAACACTCCGGCGATTTTGGCTCAACTCTGCGGTTTTCCGACACGTCGAACGTGCTCGAACCGCCGGGGCACGTGCTCTGCGCGAGGTGGTCAGGCCGGGATGCGCCCGGCAAGGAGATCGCTCGCGCGGTAGAGGCTACGGAGCCGCACCCCCAGCCGAGCGAGGGCATCCGCCCCGCCTTCCTCACGGTCAACGACGCACACAGCGTTGCGGACGACGAGGCCTGCATCCCGAATCGCGGACACAGACTCGGCGAGAGCGCCACCGGACGTGACGACGTCCTCGAGGAGGCACACGACGTCCCCCTCGTCGAACGGGCCCTCAATCCGATTCGCTGTGCCGTATTCCTTCGCTTCATTGCGGATAATGATGAAGGGCAGTTCGGACGCCATAGACGCGGAAGCGGCCAAAGCAACCGCTCCGAGCGCCGGTCCGGCAAGTCTCACCGCGTCCGGCTCAGCCTCCTTCGCTCGCTCGGCGAGACGCTCACCGAGTGCCCGGAGCAGGTCGGGGCGTGTCTCGAACCGGTACTTGTCGAGGTACCAGGTCGACCGCTTTCCCGACCGGAGGAGAAAGTCGCCTTCCAGAAGTGCGTGCTGGACGAGAAGTCGGCCGAGGTCGTCGATCACGGTGCTACGGCTTCGGCTGCGATGGCAACCAGCCGATCGAGCTCCGGGGATCCCGCTTCGATCGTCAAGGATGAGCCATCGACGTAGCCGATCGTGACCCTGTCCGGGCTCGGCTTCTCGCGACGTCCGATCAGCCACCACACGGCGGCGCCGATTGCAGCAAGCGAGAGAAGCCTACGCATCGCCCGTCGCCTTCTTCCTCTTTCGCGGCGGCTTCGCCACGGGCTCTGCGTCGAGCCGTCCGAGCATCGTCCGGAGGTCGTAGACGATCAGCCCGGCGATCGGGTCAGGGCTCGTCGTTGCGATCGCCGTGCGTCCCGCATCCTTGACGAGGAAGACGTGCGCGCTCTCGCAGCGGACCTCGATGCGGGACAACTCGGCGTCACGCCGCACGTCACCCGCGGCCGCAACGAGGTTCGAAGCGACGCTCGCGAGCTGCTCACCCCGTTCGACCGTTCCGGTACTCGCGAGCACGAAGCCGGACTCACCCAGGATCGCGACATCACGGACCTGCGCGGAAAGCTCGAGAAGCTCGGCCATTGCCTCGTTCGGCGTCATCGCGGAACGACGCTACCAGATGCACGAAGTGCGGCAGCAAGCGCACGAGTGGCCCGAGCGCGATGCGAGTTACCTGCCTTCCAATCGTCCCCGAGCTCCGCGACGGTTTGCATTTCCCCCTCGGGCACGAAGACGGGGTCGTAGCCGAACCCCGCTTCGCCGCTGCGCGAGGTCGTGACGGTTCCCGCGAGGACTCCCTCAACGACGATCTCCCCGCGTCCCGGGCCGATAGCCACGATCGTGCAGATGTAGCGCGCCCTCCGGTCGGCGATCCCCGCGAGCTCTGAAAGCAGGTGTGTGACCCCGTCAGCGGCCCAACGAGCCGACTCGAGTCCCGGTCTCCCCCCGAGTCCCGCAACCTCGATCCCGGAATCCTCGCCGATCACCCAGGCGTCCTCCGGCGAGAGCGCGCGGCCGTGCTCGGCTTTCCCGCGGGCGTTTTCGGCATACGTCAACCCGGTCTCGGGAGGGAACATCGTCGAGTCAACGAGCTCGATCTCCCAGTCGGGAAGTGCGCGACGGAACTCGTCGAGCTTGTGGCGGTTCCCCGTCGCGAGCCGCGCCTTCACACGCGAGGAGCGTCGGCGGCCGTTCGCTGCGCCAGGGCAAGCTGCTCGATGCCTCCTGCGGCGAGGTCGAGCAGCTCGTCGAGCTCGTCCCGCGTGAACGGATGTCGCTCGGCCGTTGCCTGGACCTCGACGAGCCGCCCGTCCGCCGTCATCACAACGTTCATATCGGTGTCGGCCTGCGAGTCCTCGGGGTAGTCGAGATCGAGCACCGCCCGGCCGTCGACGACCCCGACAGAGACGGCCGCGACGGACGAAGGAAGGGCCTTCGACAGGCCCATCCTGTCCAGTGCGCGATAAGCGGCAACGTATGCCCCGGTGATCGCCGCGCACCGCGTGCCGCCGTCCGCCTGCAGCACATCGCAGTCGAGCCAGAGGGTGCGCTCGCCCAGCGCCTCGAAATCGCAGACGGCCCGGAGCGCGCGACCGATCAGCCGCTGGATCTCGACGGTTCGTCCGTCCGGGCGCCCACGTGAGACGGCCCGCTGAGTCCGATCGCCCGTCGATGCGGGCAGGAGCGAGTACTCGGCCGTCATCCAGCCGCGACCCTTGCCCCGGAGCCAGCGTGGGATCTCCTCCTCCACCGTCGCCGTACAGAGGACGCGTGTCTTTCCCTGCGACCAGAGCACGCACCCGTGCGGCTGCTCGAGGAAGTCCGGCAGGATATCGAGCGCCCGCAGCTCGTCGGGACGGCGGCCGTCATGCCTCATGCTGCGACGACCGCGAGGTCGGAGACCCTTACCTGCTCGACGTCGGCAATCGGGAGCTGCAGGAAGCGACTTCCCATCGCCTTGAACGACGCGGGATCGCCCGTGGTCAGGAATCGGTAGGCCCCCTCGCGCGTGGAGTCGTTCTCGATTGCCTTCCGGGCGAGCGTCTCCGATACCTCGTGCGCCGTCTCGTCAGCGGAGAAGATCAGCGTCACGTCGCGGCCGAAGACGCGCTGGAGGATCGGGCGGATGAGCGGGTAGTGCGTGCAGCCGAGAACGACGGTGTCGACCCCGGCAGTCCTGAGCGGGCCTGCGACCTCGCGAACGGCCTCGACGGTGGCCTCACCGAACGGGTCGTCGCCCTCGATCAGTGGTACGAGCTTCGGGCACGCAACCGGCACCACCGTGACTCCGGCGTCGAGCGTCTGGATGAGCGCTTCGTAGCGACCGCTTGCCACCGTGGCCTCGGTCGCGAGGAGGCCGACACGACGGTTGCGGGTTGCGCGGACGGCCGCCTGCGCCTCGGGCTGGATCACGCCGATCACAGGGACGGAGAGCGAGAGCTGGAGCTCGGGGAGCGCCGCTGCTGTTGCAGAGTTGCATGCGGCAACGACGAGCTTGACGCCCTGTGACTCGAGAAAGCAGCCGATCTCGGCGGCGAAGCGCCGGATCTCGGCGAGGGGCCGCGGGCCATAGGGGAGGCGCGCGCCGTCACCGAGGTAGACGAAGTCCTCGTGCGGCAGCGTGACGAGACACTCGTGGAGAACGGTGAGCCCACCGACACCGGAGTCGAACACACCGATCGGGCGGGTATCCACGGGCGGCAGTGTAGACGTCGGCGCAGTCAGAGAGGCGCCGAACTTCGGCTACCCTTTGGCGTCGTGATGAGGACCTGGATAGCGGTGGGATCAACCGCTCTTGCGTTCCTCGCGATCTCCGGTTCTGCATCGGCCTTCACGAAGCAGGACCCCGTCGTCACATCGTTTGACGGGACGAAGCTCGCGACGACCCTCTCCGTGCCTGACGGCGCCGCTCCCGCCGGGGGCTGGCCGGCCGTCGTGCTGTTCCACGGTCTCGGTGGCAGTCGTGCGGGAATGGGCACGATCGCCGCCTCGATGGGGTTGATCGGCGAGCAGTACGTCGTCCTCACCGTCGACGCCCGCGGACACGGCGAGTCGGGCGGGCTCTTCGAAGGGGACGGCCCGAACGAAGTGCGCGATGTGCAAGCGCTGTACTCCTGGCTTGCTGCCCGGCCGGATGTCGCCGATACGAAAATCGGCGCGTGGGGCATCTCGCTCGGCGGTGGTGCGATCTACACCTCGCTCGCAGCTGGTGTCCCCTGGGCAGCTATCGAGGTCGCCGAGTCGTGGACGGATCTCCGGACTGCCTTCCTGCCACAGGGACTCTCGAAGTCCGGCGTGATCGCCGGCTTCATCGGCTCCCTCCCGCCCGAGCGGGTTGCGCGGTCGGTCTTCGCGGTTCGTGACGCCGCCTTCGCGGGCGCCCTCGCCGGGCCGAATGCGTTTGCCGCAGAGCGTTCGACGATCGCGGCGCTGAAGGGCGTCAAGACACCGGCCTTCTTCATGCAGGGCCGCCGCGACTTCGCCTTCGGCATGGGCCAGGCGCTGCAGGCCTACAACGCCGTTGCAGGCCCGAAGCGCCTGTGGCTCGGTCTCCACGGCCATGCACCATCGACATTCCCCGGCGCAGACACCGGCGTGATGCTGGCCGAGGGAGCGAAGTTCTTCGACTTCCACCTCCGGGGCGTGCCGGTCGCGCTCGATCCGCTCCCGGTCGCGGTCTCGCCGGAGAACTGGAGCGGGCGCCCCGTTCGCTTCGCAGCGCCGCCAAAGCCCGTCTCGCAGACGCTCCGCTTCCCCGGCTCGGCGGCCATCACGCGGTCGGGGAAGGTGCAGCGGACATCGGCGCCGCTCAAACTCAAGCTCGAGATCTTCGGTGCGCCCGTCGCAACGGTTTCCGCCGACGCGAACGCCGACTGGACGCGCATCGTCACCGTACTCACGGCCAAGACGCCCCAGGGCAAGGAGATCGTCGTCGCCGGCGGCGGTGTTCCGGCGACGCCCGGAGCGAAGAGCTACCGCATCTATCTCTCGAACCAGGCGACGTTCATTCCCAAGGGGTCGACGCTGACCCTCACCGTCGGCACGTCGTCGCTGGCCCAGAACCCCGGCAACCTGCTGTATCTCGACCTTCCGCTCGGACCGAGCCCGAGGGTGACGGTCGGCGCGATCGGGCTCTCACTCCCGACGTTGGCGAAGCCGATCTCGCAATGAAGCGCGCCGTTCTGGCAGGCGCGGTTGTCCTGCTGCTCGCAGCATCGGCCGGTGCGGCGACCGGCGCCGATCCCGGCGTCACACCGACGACGATCGTCCTCGGTGGCACCGTACCGCTCTCGGGTGAGGCGGCGGCATTCGGCTCCGTCGGGCCCGGCGCCAGAGCGTACTTCGCCTACGTCAACGCGAAGGGTGGCGTCAACGGCCGCACGATCGATTACCGCTTCCTCGACGACGGGTACGACCCAGCACAGACGGTGCAGCTGACGCGGCAGCTCGTCGAGCAGGACAGGGTGTTCGCCATCTTCAACTCGATCGGGACGAACAACAACCTCGCGATCAGGCCGTATCTGAGCGCGCAGAAGGTTCCCCAGTTGTTCGTTGGCGACGGCTCCGATGCGCTCGCCCGGCCCCGCACGTATCCGGGCACGATCGGCCTGCTGCCGAGCTACCGCGGCGAGGGCGCGGTCTACGGGCGCACGCTCGCGAAGACCCGTCCGAAGGCGAAGATCGCCGTCCTCTTCGAGAACAACGATCTCGGCAAGGACATGACGCGCGGCCTCTCCCGCGCAATTGCCGGCAAGGGCCCGCGGATCGTCGCGTCCGAGCCGTACGAGTACACGGATCCCGACGTCGCGTCCCAGATCGCCAAGCTCGAGGCTTCGGGTGCCGACACGCTGGTGCTGTTCGCGACGCCGAAGTTCATGATCCAGGGCATCGTCGCAGCGCACAAGCTCGGCTGGAAGCCGCCGACCGTCGTGATTGCCTCGGTCTCGATCGAGCCGGGAATCATGGAGATCGCAAGGACGAACGCGCCGGAGCTCACGAAGGGAGCACTTTCGATCGCCTTCCTGAAGAACCCGAACGACCCCGTCTGGGCCAAGGACGCCACGCGAGCCCTGTACCTCCAGATCCTGAAGAAGCACGCGCCCGGGGCCAAACCGACCGATGTCTACAACTGGTACGGAATGACCGCGGCCTGGACGATGGTCGAAACGCTGAAGCGGACAGGACGCAACCTGACCCGAGCCCGCCTGGTCAAGGCGGCACAGAATCTCGATCTCCGAAAGAATCCCTTCCTGCTCCCCGGGATCACCATCCGGACGACCCCGACGAACTACTTCCCGATTGCGAACATCTACCTGTACCGCTACGACAACAGAGAATGGCTGCGTGCGAGCCCGCTCCAACCCGCGCGGTAGCCGCGAGCAGCGGGCACCGGAGCAACCTGCACGACGATCACGCGTCTTAGACAATGGAATCGCTATCTCAAGGAGGACACACATGACCCGGAGCATCCGCCTCGCGGTGCTCGCGCTCGCCGCAGTTGCCGTGCTTGCACTTGCGAGCATCGCCTACGCGGCGTACACGACCCCATCACTGAAGGTGACGCAGGTTGGCTCGTCGACCGCAATCTCGGTCACGCAGGATCAGAACGACGACGCGACTGCC
>JANOFZ010000097.1:0-2319 GCA_031413935.1 Thermoleophilia bacterium
AAGAAGACCCGCGAGAGCTCTCCGAGGAAGACGTGATCTCCTTGCTCAAGGACACCTTCGACGCTCGAGAAGTGGAGGACGACTGATGGCGAAATTCGATATGAACGCGATGCTGAAGCAGGCCCAGCAGATGCAGACCCAGATGATGGAGGCGCAAGAGCAGGCGAAGCTGGAGATCGTCGAGGCCTCCGCCGGCGGCGGCATGGTCACCGTGAAGGCGAACGGCGGCGGGGAGATCGTCGAGATCGTGATCGATCCCAGGGCAATCGACCCGGACGATCCCGAGATGCTCGCCGACATCGTGATGGCTGCGGCAAACGAGGCGCTGCGCTCCGCGAGCGAACTGGTCGAGTCGAAGATTCGCGGTCAGATGCCTGATCTGGGCGCGCTCGGGTTGCCCGGGATGTAGGCGCGGGACCTGTCCCGCCCTCAGGCGGTCAGGAACCTCGGGCGGCGCCGCAACTGCATCGCCACGATCGCTGCGACAACGAGGGCGGCGCCCGCGAGTTGCGGCGTCGACATGTGCTGCTTGAGCACAACGGCCGCCAGCGCGATCGTGACCGGTACCTCCACCGTGACGAGCAGCGAGGCCGTGGAGGGGCCGACGAGCCGCACGCCCTTGAGAAACGAGGTCACCGCGAACACCGAGCCGACGAGCGCCGCGCCGACAAGGCAGGCGAGCCCTGCCGGGCCGCCGACCGTCCCGAGGGAGCCGAGGACGCCACCGGCGACGAAGAACGTTGACGCCGCCCCGAGGGTCAGATAGGCCGCGAGCGCCATCGGATCCGCGTCACGCAGGAGTCGATCGGAGAGAAGGATGTACACCGCGTACGCCGCAGCGGAGCCGAGCGCCATGCCAACCCCGACGAGGTCGGGGTTCGTAGCCGTGCCACCGACGAGTGCGACACCGCCGAAGATGCCAACCAGGGCGACGAGACGACGACGCGTGAGGCGCTCACGGCCGATCATCGCCGCCACGCCGACGACGAGGACGAGATGGGCGTAGTGCACGAGCGACGCGAAAGGCGCAGAGGTGCGCTCGAGTGAGCCGAAGAAGAGCGCCGAGTCGAGCGCGTAGACGATCGCACCGAGCGCGAACGCCGCAAGCGCAGCACGCAGGGGGATCCGCACCAACTTCCGACCGGCGAGCCCGACGAGCAGGAGCGCGGCTGCCAGGTAGCGCCAGGCGAGAACGCCCGTGACCGCCGCGCCGTGGTCGTAGGCGATCTGGATCAGGATCGGAGAGACGGAGAACGCCACCCCTGCGACGAGGCAGAAGAGGGTTCCGCGGACGTGGGGAGCGCGAAGGCGAGTCATGCCCCTAAATGTACGGATGCTTGAACAAAAAGCCTTCCCTGAGTTATCTTCTCTACATAAAGGTTTAGCCTATATGACGATTCAACAACTCACCTACTTCCTTGCCACCGTCGAGCACGGCTCCTTCAGCGGTGCCGCACGCTCTCTGTTCCTCACCCAGCCGTCGATCTCGGAGCAGATCCGACAGCTCGAGGGGGAGCTCGGGATCGCGCTCTTTGCCCGCGCGGGTCGCGGGCTCGTCCTCACCGAGGCCGGCCGGAAGTTCCGACCCGAGGCAGAGCGCGTCCTCGCGGACGTCGAGCGGGCGCGAGACGCGGTGGCAGAGGTGCGCGATCTGCGCGGGGGCACGCTCGGCTTCGGCATGTTCGGAACGGCCTCGGCGTATCTGATTGCCGACCTCGCAACGGACTTCCGGAAGAACCACCCTGATGTCCGGCTCAGGCTCGTCGGGCTCAACTCCTCCGAGGTGGCCGATCAGGTGCGGAACGCGACGCTCGAGGCCGGGCTCGTCGTCCTGCCCATCGACGACGGCGGGCTCGACCTTCGCGTCGCACGGCTCGAGGAGCTCGTCGTCATCAGCCGCGAGGCATCACGACTCAGTGCCCCCGTCACGATCGAGGCTCTCGCGGAGGCGCCGCTCATCCTCTACGACGCGCAGTACGGCGCCCACGACCCCATGCGCCGACAGCTACTCGACCGCGCCCAGCGGGCCGGTGTGACGCTACGACCCGTGATCGAGGTCGAGGGAATCGAGGCTGCCGTCGGTCTCGCGCGACGTGGCCTCGGCGACACGATCGTTCCCCGTGCCGCGATCAGCCGCCAGGGGGCGCGCGGGATGCACTTCTCGTCGTTCGCCGACCCGCTCTACGACACGTTCGCCTTCATCGCGCGTTCCGACGCACCGCTCTCGCCTGCGGCCCGAGCATTCGTCGAGATCGTGGAACGGCGGCTCGATCGCCTATCCGAAGCAGCCCTGTATGCAGGGGGCACGTCCGAGACGGA
>JANOFZ010000098.1:0-3586 GCA_031413935.1 Thermoleophilia bacterium
CCGCCGACGCTCGAGATCTCGATCTCCATCTTCTCGCCCTGCTCGTCCTGGATCTCCACGATCGAACCGACTCCGACCGTGTCGGTCGAGGTGTGCTCGACGATGACGGCGTGCTGGAGCTTGCGCCGTAGTCGCGTGATGCGCGCTTCGAGCAGGCCCTGCTCGTTCTTCGCCGCGTGGTACTCGAAGTTCTCCGAGAGGTCGCCGAACGCGCGGGCCGTCGCGATCGCGTCGACCGCCGCCTTCCGCTGTGGCCCTTCCATATCTGCAAGCTCGGCATCGAGCGCAGTGCGTTGCGCCGCGGTCAGTTGCTGTCCCTCGAGATCGCTCATGACGTGGAATCTAGTCGAGAACGCGCGTACTCTGTGAGGTATGAGCGACGCTCTTCATGCGCTCCCGGGCGGCGATCTCATCGCAACCGGGCTTCGCGACCTCGTCGACCGGATCGTCAGCGATGAGTCCCTGCTTGTCTCGATCGGGCGTCCTCGGCTCGTCCGGCTCGGTCTCGACGTTCCCCGAGGCTTCGACGACCCCGAGCACACGCTGTACAACCGGCTGAGCGAGCGGTGCGGTGATGCAGCCCATGGACGCTACAACGCCCTTGTTCGCAGGCTCGTCTCGTTCGAGCGGGCGCTCGCGTGCGCCGGCTCTGCGGAAGGATGAACGCAGGGCCGTGGAAGAGGCTGAAGCCTCTCCCACCTCTAACCGAAGTGACGAGGCTTCGCCTCGTCACTTCGGTTAGAACAGCCCGACCGTCTCGCCGTTCTCGTCGATGTCGATCGCGAACGCGGCCGGCTTCGCGCCGAAGCCCGGCATCTGGAGCATGTCGCCGCACAGCGGCACGAGCATCCCCGCGCCTGAGTAGACGCGGATGTCGCGAATCGGAACGGTGAAGCCTGCCGGACGGTTGCGCTGCGTCGGGTCGTGTGAGAGCGACAGGTGCGTCTTCGCCATGCAGATCGGGAGGTGTGCGAGCCCCTGTCTCTCGTAGCGGGCGATCGCCTCGACTGCTGCGGGCGCGAGATCGATGCCATCGGCGCCGTAGACGGTCTTCGCGATCTTCTCGATCTTCGTCGCGATCGGCTCGTCGTCGGCATACAGCATCTGGAAGTTCGACTCCGCCTCGGCAGCAGCGGCAACGACCTCGGCGAGCTCGATCGTGCCCTCCCCTCCCTGGCCGAACCCGTTGTGGATCGCGGCGCCAAATGCGCCTGCTTCGAGCGAGCGGGTCTTGATCAGCTCGAGCAACTCGGTCTCGTCATCGGGTCGCGTGTTGATCGCGACGACCGGCTGGATCCCGAACGCGCGCACGTTCTCGATGTGCTTTGCAAGATTCGCCATGCCGGTCTCGACCTCTGCGGTCATCTGGGCCATCTCGGCCTTCTCGCGCCAGTCGCCGCCGCCGTGGTGGCGGAGCGCGCGCACCGTCGCGACGATCACGACAACGTGAGGCTTGAGGCCGCCGACGCGACAGACGATGTCCATGAACTTCTCCATCCCGAGATCGGCGGCGAAGCCCGACTCCGTGATCACGAACTCGCCCAGCTTGAGGGCGATCCGATCCGCGATGACGGAGTTGTTGCCGTGGGCGATGTTTGCGAACGGCCCGGCGTGCATGAAGCAGATCTGGCCCTCGAGCGTCTGGACGATGTTCGGCTTGATCGCGTCCTTGAGGAGCACCGTCATGGCGCCTGCAGCCTTGACGTCCTCGGCCGTGACCGGGTCGCCCGTGGGCGAGTAGCCAACGGTGATCGCGCCGAGCTTCTTGCGGAGGTCGGCGAGGTCGGTCGCGAGCGCGACGACGGCCATCACCTCGCTCGCGGCCGTGATATCGAAGCCCGACTCGGCCGGAATCCCCTGCTTCGCGCCGCCGAGGCCGCCGACAATGTTCCGGAGCTGTCGATCGGTGACGTCGATAGCGCGCCGCCAGGTGACCGTGGCGATCTCGGGCTCATGCCGGTGGAAGCGGTGCGCGTCGACGAGAGCCGAGAGAAGGTTGTTGGCCGCCGTGATCGCATGCATGTCGCCGGTGAAGTGCAGGTTGATGTCCTCCATCGGCACGACCTGGGCGTAGCCGCCGCCGGCCGCCCCGCCCTTGACTCCGAAGACAGGCCCGAGCGACGGCTCGCGCAGCGCGAGAATCGCGCGCCGGCCGATCTTGCCGAAGCCCTGCGTCAGAGAGACGGACGTCGTCGTCTTCCCCTCTCCCGCCGGAGTCGGCGTGATCGCCGTGACATTGATCAGTTTCGCGTCGGGTCGGTCGGCCAGACGATCGAGAATCGAGAGATCGACCTTCGCCTTGTAGCGACCGTAGAGCTCGAGCTCGTCGGGCTCGATGCCCACCTCCGCTGCGACGTCGGCAATGGGGCGCATGGCGGCGGCCTGCGCGATCTCGAGAGAGGAGAGCATTTCAGTGAACCCTTTCGTTCATGGTTTGATTCCCGTAGGGGCTATGCGCACCCGCGCGCGTAGGGGCTATGCGCACCCGCGCGGTAGCGCGGGTAAGCGTCGCCCGCAGCCGGAGTCTGCACATCAGTGGCTCACGGCCGCGGCCGCGAGCTCGGAAACGAGGTTGTCGTTGTAGAAACGCTCGAGCTTGAACGGCTCGATCAGCTTCGGTGTCTTGCCCGTCGCGATCAACTCGGCGAGCGTGACGCCGGTGATGGGTGCGGCCTTGAAACCGTAGGTGCCCCAGCCGCAGTCGACGAGGAAGCCCTCGACCTCCGTCTCGCCGATGATCGGGCTGTAGTCGGGGCTCATGTCGCAGAGCCCGGTCCAGTGGCGCAGGATCTTCGTCGCGTGCAACTGCGGGAAGAGCTCGAGAATGTGGCGGCTCGCGTACTCGATGAAGGGGAACGTTCCCTTGTTGGAATACGTCGGATACGGCTCGACCTCGGCGCCGATCAGGAACTCGCCGCGATCGGTCTGCGAGCAGTAGATGTGCATTTGCGCCGAGACGATGATCTTGTCGAGGAACGGCTTTACGGGCTCGGTGACGAAGGCCTGCAGGATCGAGCCGGTCAGCGGCAACGGAACACCCGCGAGCGCGGCGACGGGCGTCGACCAGCCGGCAGTGGCGCTGAGCACGACGCCGGCCGAGATGTCGCCCTGATTCGTCTTGACGCCGTAGACCTTGCCGTTCCTGACGTCGAAGCCGGTGACCTCGACGCCCTGGTGGATCTCGGCGCCCCGGCGACCGGCCTGCTTGGCGTAGCCCCAGACGACCGCGTCGTGGCGGATGATCCCGCCGGGTGGATGGTAGAGCGCGCCCTGGATCGGCCACGTCACGTCCTCGCCGATGTGAATCTGCGGGCAGAGCTTCTTCACTTCCTGGCGGTCGATCACCCTGCTGTCGATGCCGAGCAGCTTGTTCACCTCGGCGCGCTCGTTCTGGACGACGAGCGACCGATCCGAGTGCGCGAGCGTGAAATGCCCGTGCTGCGAGAACATCATGTTGAAGTTGAGGTCGGCCGAGAGCTTCTCGTAGAGCTTGACGCTCTCGGTGTAGAACGCAGCCCCCTCGGGGGTGCGGTAGTTCGAGCGGATGATCGTCGTGTTCCGCCCGGCCGCGCCCGATCCGATGTAG
>JANOFZ010000099.1:0-3362 GCA_031413935.1 Thermoleophilia bacterium
GACAGGACGGCCAATGCTCCCGCCACTGCCTGATCGGGCGGGCTGAGTCAAACGCTTGGGGGATGCGGCGCGTGAGGTCGCGGTTGTTGCCCAGGCCTCGATCTCGGGATAGTCCTGCGCCACTTCGCGGAAGACCGCCAGGAACAACCCGTCGGTGAACTTCATGATGTTGGCCTTCGTAATGCACGAGACGCGCTTGCGTCCGTGCGCTCTTGCGTACTCGAAGGCGTAACGAATGATCCGCTCGCAGCCCTCGGGGCTCATCGGCTTGATCGAGATCCCGGAGCTCGGCGCAATCTGCTTCGCCTGCATCCCGTTCAACATCGCGATTACCTCGGCCGCTTCGGCGCTGCCTGACTCGTACTCGATGCCCGCATACAGATCCTCGGTGTTTTCGCGCACGACGACGAGGTCGACGTTGTCGTAGCGTGAGCGCATCCCGGGGTAGTACTTGCAGGGCCGCAGACATGCGTACAGGCCGAGCTCGTGGCGTAGTGCGACGTTGACCGAACGGAAACCCGTGCCGATCGGTGTCGTAATCGGTCCCTTCAACGCAATGCCGTTCTTTCTTACGGACGCAAGGGTCGCCTCGGGCAGCGGTGTGCCGGCCGACTCCATCACGTCGACGCCGGCCTCCTGGACGTCCCACTCGAACGCGATGCCTGTCGCTTCGAGGACGCGGCGCGTCGCCTCGGTGAGCTCGGGCCCCGTGCCGTCCCCCGGAATCAAGGTGACGTTGAACATCCTCCTGAGCATAGTGGCCCGGCTGAGGTCGACCCGTCAGGTAGCGTCCGAGGTGTCCTTCCCTGATGGACCGAGGAGATGCATGAGCGAGTTGAAGCCGGGCCTCGAGGGTGTTGTCGCTTTCGAGACGGAGATCGCGGAGCCCGATCGCGATGGCGGCGTGCTCCGCTACCGCGGGATGGACGACGAGGAGGCTCACAATGACCTCGAGCGAATGTCGGCGATGGAACGTCTCGAGAGGCTGCACTAGTGGATCTGTCGCAGGCAGCCGCGCTCGCCGACGAGTACGCCAAGGGTGGTCTCGAGCGCGAGCTCGCGACGCTGCGCGGTGAGTGGAGCGATGAGCTCGAGGCTTCGGCCCGCAACCCCGATTACCGGGTTCGTGCCGTCGCCTATCGCGCCATCGCCCAGTTTCGGTTTCGCCAGAAGATCGAATTACTTCGCCGCGGATTCGAGGACGAGAGCCCGGCTGTCCGCGGCTCGGCACTGATTGCGCTCGAGGGGCTCTCGCGAGCGCACCCGGGCGACGTCAACTCGTTCAGGCCGCTGCTCCACGATCTCGCGACCCGCGACTCGAACATCGCGGTACGGAGGCTCGCGATCGTGTGCTTCAAGAACGGCCCACCCGCGCGGGAGACGATCGTGATCCTCGACGGAATCGCCGCCGACGACGAGGCCGATCCGGAGGTGCGCAAGACCGCGAAATCGGTCGCCCTCCTGCTCGTGAAGAAATCGAACCGGAAGTAGCCTGTGTCTGCGACCCCTCTCGTCGGATTGATCATGGGCTCTCGCTCCGACTGGGAGACGATGCAGCATGCTGCCGAGACGCTTGACACCCTGGGGGTCGCATTCGAGCAACGCGTCGTCTCCGCACACCGCACGCCCGACCTTCTCTTCGAGTACGCAGCGACGGCGGAGGAGCGTGGGCTCCGGGTCCTGATCGCGGGCGCGGGCGGCGCCGCCCACCTGCCCGGGATGGCGGCTGCGAAGACCGCGCTGCCGGTGCTCGGGGTGCCGGTGGAGTCGAAGACTCTGAAGGGGATGGACTCGCTGCTTTCGATCGTTCAGATGCCCGCCGGGGTTCCGGTCGGCACACTTGCGATCGGTCGGGCTGGTGCTGTCAATGCAGCCCTGCTGGCGGCGGCGATCCTGGCGCTCGGTGACCGGGGGATTCGTGAGCGTCTAGCGGCGTACCGTGCGGAGCTTTCGCAGTCGGTGCTCGACGCGCCCGATCCCGGGGCCTGACGAGCTTTGTGTTGATTCAACACAAGGTTGTGTTCAGTTGACGCTCATCGCCTGCATCGGTGGCGGCCAGCTCGGCCGCATGCTCGGGCTCGCCGGGCTCCCGCTCGGGCTTCGGTTCCGGTTTCTCGACCCGTCGCCGGCAGCGCCGGCCGCCGATGTCGGTGAGCTCGTCGTGGGGGAGTTCGACGACCCCACGGCGCTTGCGCGTCTCGCGGCAGGAGCGGATGTGGTCACGTACGAGTTCGAGAACGTCGCGGTCGCTTCTGCGGCGCAGATCGGGGCTCTGCCACCGCCGCGGGCGCTCGAACTGGGGCAGGACCGGCTCGTCGAGAAGGAGCTTTTCAAGCGGCTTGGCATCCCGAGCGCGCGCTTCGGCTCTCTCGCCGATACGGGCCTGCCCGCGATCGTGAAGTCGCGGCGGCTCGGCTACGACGGCAAGGGCCAGCGACGCGTCGATGCGGTCGACGAGTTGGGCGAGCACGAACTTGCCGAGGAGCTCGTTCCCTTCGATCGCGAGCTCTCGATCATCGGTGTGAGAGGACTGGACGGCGAGACGCGCTTCTGGCCGGTCGCGGAGAACACGCACAGGGACGGCATCCTCCGCGTCTCGCGCGTTCCGGCCGCCGATGCACCGCAGGCAGCGGCAGAGGCGTTCCTCGCTCGGCTTCTCGACGACCTCGGCTACGTCGGTGTGATCGCGCTCGAACTCTTCGACGTGGGAGGGACGCTTCTCGCGAACGAGTTCGCGCCGCGGGTTCACAACACGGGGCACTGGACGATCGAAGGCGCCGTGACGAGTCAGTTCGAGAACCACCTGCGGGCGATCCTCGGTCTGCCTCTCGGATCAACCGAGGCGCTCGGCTGGTCGGTGATGATCAACCTCATCGGCGGAGCCCCGCCCGTGGCGGAAATGCTCCGCCTCCCCGGCGCGCACGTTCATCTCTACGGCAAGGAGCCGCGGCGGGGGCGCAAGGTCGGGCACCTGACGCTCGTTGATGCCGAGGAGGCGACGATTGCCGAGGCGATTACGCTCGTTGAGACCGCCGCGGACGGATAGGTATCGGATGGTCGACCGGACCGCTCGGTGAACCCAGGAGACAGGCTAAGAGCGCGTTTCAGAATGAAGCCTTGTGCCGCCGGAACGTGCTGGGCGGCACACTGCTTCGTCCTCGGTCGCCCCGATACGTCCCGTATCGGCAGGCTCCCTGCGTCCTCGCATCGCACTCGCCCAACACGCCCCGTCGACGAACCGTCATTCTGAAACGCGTTCTAAGGGAGCTGTGCTCAGGCGCCGCGACCGGGACCTCCGGCGCGCGCGTAGTCTTCACGGACATGGACGAGATCGGCCTCTTTCCGCTCGGGCTCGTTCTGCT
>JANOFZ010000100.1:0-3165 GCA_031413935.1 Thermoleophilia bacterium
GTGCTCACGAGCCTCTTCCGCGAGCGCGGCGTCCACCTCGACCGCACGATGCAGCTGAACGTCGGCGGCAACTCCGACTTCCGCAACATGCTGGAGCGCGAGCGCCTGGAGTCGAAGAAGATCTCGAAGACGAACGCCGTCACGTCGATGCTCGACTACGACCTCGGCGAGGGCAACGTCCACGTCGGCCCGTCGGACTATGTGCCGTGGCTGACCGACCGGAAGTGGGCGTACATCCGCATGGAGGGCACCGCGTTCGGCGACGTGCCGCTGAACCTGGAGCTCAAGCTCGAAGTCTGGGATTCGCCGAACTCGGCCGGCATCGTGATCGACGCCGTCCGGATGGCGAAGCTCGCGCTCAACAACGGCATCTCGGGCGCGCTCGAGGCTCCGTCGAGCTACCTGATGAAGTCGCCGCCCGTCCAGATCGTCGACGACGAGGCGCATGACAACACGGAGAAGTTCATCAAGCAGTACGGCGTCAAGGCCGAGAAGAAGGCGAAGACCGCCGCGAAGGCGTAGGGCGAACGAGGGCGGCAGTGGAGGCCACCTGCGGTGGCTGTTCACTGCCGCGGCTCGGGCTAGGACGCGCGCGGCGCCGTGTCGTCTGCTTCGAAGCCCGCTTCCCGGTGCGTCGTGTCGCAGAACGGCTTGTTCTTCGAGTGCCCGCAGCGGCAGAGAACGATCGAGCTTCCCTGAGGCAGTTCGAACGGAACACCCTCGGCGTCGAGGACGGTGATCGGGCCGGTCACCTTGAGCGGCCCGTTCTCGCGCACCTGGATCGTGACCTCGGTCATGGATCGACTCTACCTGCGAACGGCCAAAGCTAGAATCCGCCGACCATGACCCTTCGCATCTGTCTCGTGACGCCGTTCTCCTGGTCGCAACCGCACGATGTGAACGAGCATGTCGGCGGTGTGGCAGCGGCACTGCGGCGCCGAGACCATGCGGTGACGGTCGTCGCACCGTCGTCGCGGGCCTCCGACCTACTCGAGGGCCGACGGGCGCTCCAGCAAGGCGTGATCGGAGATGTGGTTGCGATCGGGGCCGCGCTGCCCACCTCGTTGGCCGAGCGGACGGCGCTCCCGATGGGGCTGCGGGCGAACCTTGCGACGGCGCTCTCCCTCGGCTCGTTCGACGTCGTCCACGGCTTCGAGCCGGGCGTGTCGAGCCTCTCCTCCGCCGCACTCCTCGAAGCCCACACAGCAACGGCAGCTACGTTCTTCTCCACGGAGCGGATCGCCGTCCCGCCGCGGAAGAACAAGCGCGCACAGATGCTCGCACGTGTTGACGTACTGCTCGGTACGTCCGACGAGGCGATCGCGCGCGCGTCCGACCGCTTCCCGGGCGACTACGAGAAGGTCTCGATCGGTGTCGATTCTGCGCTGTTCGCGCCCGCCTCGAAGCGGAAGGTCATCGTCGTCGAGCTCGCGCCCGGCCAGAGCGCGGTCGCGAAGGCGTTGCTGCGGCTGCTTCCCTCTCTCCCCGGCTGGGAGCTCGTGCTTGCCCGGACGGCCCCTCTCACGCGTCGGCCGGCGATTCCGGCGAAGCTTCGCGATCGAGCACGCGTGCGCTCTCTTGTGAAACCCGAGATCCGGCGGACCGCCCTGGCCGAGGCGGGGATCTTCGCTCCCGCTCCCGGTGGCAGCGAGCGCCTCCTGCTCGAGGCGCAGTCGAGCGGCTGCGCGATCGCGAATCCGGCGGGCCTGGCGGAGCAGCCCGAGCTGGCGTCGGCGGCCGTGGCACGGCTCGCAGAGGACGAGGTGCTGCGCGCAACGGAAGCAGAGAGAGCTCGCGCGCAGGCCGTCCTCGCCGAATTCGACGGCCTGGCCGAGCACCTGGAGACGCTCTATGCAAGGGCGACGGACCGGCGCCGCCCGTCCGTGTCCGGCGCACCGACCGAGGTGGATCTCCCGGGCGACCGCGATTGGATCACCGTCGATCTCCACATGCACACGAGCTGGTCCCACGACTGCTCGATCGAGCCGCAGGCGCTCGTCGACCACGCCGAGGCCGAGGGGCTCGGAGCGATAGCGGTCACCGACCACAATGTCTTCAGCGGGGCGCTCGAGGTCGTGGAGCTCGCCCGGAAGCGGAAGCTGATCGTGATTCCCGGTGAAGAGGTCAAGACGGACAACCAGGGTGAGATCATCGGCCTCTTCCTCGAGGAGGAGATCCCGCGTGGCATGACCTTCGCAGAGACGATCGCCGCGATCCGGGAGCAGGACGGGATCGTCTACATCCCCCACCCCTTCGACCGCATGCACGCAATCCCATCGGCCGCGACGCTGCAGCGACACATCGCCGACATCGACGTGCTCGAGGTCTATAACGCGCGACTTCTGTTCGAGGCCTACAACGACGAGGCGCTGCGCTTCCAGCGCAAGTACGGATTGCTGGCCGGCGCCGGCTCCGACGCGCACGTCCTGCAGGGCGTCGGCACGGGAGCACTCCGGATGCGCCGTTTCAACGGCCCCGTGGAGTTCCTGCTCTCGCTCCGCAGCGCCGAGGTGCTGCGGCGACCGAAGTCGCTCGCGTACCTGCAGTCGCTGAAGTGGGCCGCTCAGGTCAAGGAGAAGGTCCGCTAGAGCAGAAGGTGATCGGGACACCTGTGCCTACTGCGCCGCCCACCGACGAGATCTACGAACGCTATCTCCGTAAGGCGATCAGCGAGATCAACGAGCTGCAACAGGAGCTCCTCGCGATCGCCGACGAGACGCACGGTCCCGTGCTCGGATCCGGGCATCCGCTGGCCGACATTTTCCTGCTCAAGCACGCTCCACAACACGCCGAGATCACCGAGGGCGTCGCGTTCTTCGGCCGGTCGGGGAACGCGCTGCTCAAGTCACTTCAGCGCCTCGAGGTCGACCCGCTCGCGATCTACGGGACGAACTGCCTCAAGTTCGGAACCGAGGACGCTGCACAGGCTGCACCGTGGCTGACGCGCGAGCTGAACATCGTCCAGCCGAAGCTCCTCGTCGTGATGGGCGCAGAATCGACACGCTTTCTCGACGCCCTCGAGTTCCCGCTCGCCGACCTACTGAGCGCCCGGGAGACGGGCGTCCTGCATCGCTTCACGCCGACGATCGAGGCGATCGTGACGCCCGACATCGATGGCGCACTCGACGACCAGGCGGCCAAGACGGCGTTCTGGAACGCATTCAA
>JANOFZ010000101.1:0-3115 GCA_031413935.1 Thermoleophilia bacterium
GATGCCAAGTCGCTCGCGATCCACAACGCGACGACGACGCACTCGCAGCTGAACGAGGAGGAGCTTGCAGCCTCCGGCGTGACGCAGGACACGGTGCGCCTGTCGGTCGGAATCGAGAACATCGACGACATCGTCGACGACCTCGACCAGGCTCTGGTCAGGGCAGCGGTTCCCGCGGCAGTCTGATCGGCGCCGTGCCGGGATCGGTGGGATACGTCGAGCCGCAGCGGGTCGTCCTCTTCACGGAGGATGACCCGCTCGTGCTCGAGTCCGGAGCGAGCCTCGGGCCGATCGAGGTGCAGTACGAGACCTACGGCACGCTCGCTCAGGACGCTTCGAACGCCGTCTTCGTCTGCCACGCGCTGACCGGTGACGCGCATGCCGCGGGGCACCACGGCGACCCTGGCCGGCCGGGCTGGTGGGACACCCTGATCGGTCCGGGTAAGCCGCTCGACACGAACTCCCTCTTCGTGATCTGCCCCAACCTCCTCGGCGGCTGCCAGGGAACCACGGGACCCTCGTCGATCGACCCCACGACCGGAGAGCCCTACGGGCTCCGGTTTCCCCATTTCACCGTCGCCGATCTGGTCACCGTCCATCGTCGCCTTCTCGCGCACCTCGGGATCGAGAGGCTTCACGGCGCGATCGGTGGATCGCTCGGTGGCATGCAGGTGCTGCAGTGGGCGCACGACTATCCATCGGAGATCGAGAACGGAATCCTCGTCTGCGCGTCTGCCCGACTCAGCGCCCAGAACATCGCCTTCTCGGCCGTCGCGCGCGCATCGATCACGGGCGACGAGCACTTCGCGGGCGGCGACTACTACGCGACCGGGCAGAAGCCCCGCGTGGGCCTCTCCATCGCTCGGATGATGGCGCACATCACGTACGTGTCGGAGGAGAGCCTGCGCCACAAGTTCGGACGCGACCGCATCGGCCGGGCCCCCACGTTCGACGTGGACTTCCAGGTCGAGAGCTACCTGGAGCACCAGGGTCAGACGTTCCTCGACCGCTTCGATGCGAACTCGTACCTCTACCTCACCCGCGTGATGGACTACTTCGACCCGTTCGCGGATGAGGCGGCCGCGATCGCGCGCCTCCGCGATGTTCGGACGCGGTTCCTCGTCGTTTCGTTCGATACGGACTGGCGCTTTCCCACGGCGCACTCGACGGAGATCGCGCGCGTGCTCGCGTTGGCCGGCTGCGACGTTCTCCAGGAGGAGGTCGCATCACCCTGGGGCCACGACTCGTTCCTGCTCGACGTGGCGCGCTACCACGAGCTCGTGGCGGCACAACTGGCGGGCACGTAAAGCTGCACCAGCCGATGATCGGTTCTCCTGATCAATGCACGATCGTGCAGATAGTTCACAGAGCGCCGGTTTGGATCCTCGATACGCGCGATCGTGCATTCTGGCCTTTGACTCATGGCTCAATCCTGTCTATAATGCATGATCATGCATTCTGACCCGGAGGGGACGATGGAGCTCATCGGCACCTGCGTGCGCGTGGCTCGCGCTCGGGCCGGGTTGCGCCAGGACGAGCTCGCTTTCGCTGCCGGCGTCAGCACCCGGCTCGTGCACGCGATCGAGGTGGGCAAGCCGACGGTGCGCGTCGACGGGTTGGTACGCGTCCTCGGCGCGCTCGGGTTGACACTCGAAACGTGCGACTCCACCGGCGCCAGCCCCATCGAGAGCGCGTAACCGTGGCACGGCCGCGAACTCGACGCCTCGCCGTCCATCTCCACGGAGAGCTCGTCGCCGTCCTCGACAAGCAGGACGCTGAGCGATTCCGTCTTACGTACACCCCCGAGGTGGTGGCACGACACCCTGACGGGATGCTGTTGTCCGTCTCGCTTCCGGTTCGCGAGGATCGATATCCCAACGCGCAGGCGCGCCCGTTCTTCGAGGGGCTCCTGCCAGAGGGACCCGCTCGAGCGACGATCGCCCAACGGTTCGGTGTCAGCGTATCGAACGGCTTCGGGCTGCTCGAGCGCCTGGGAGCCGACTGCGCCGGCGCGGTCGTGATCTGCGCCGAAGACACTGACCCGCACGTCGAGGCCGGGGAGGTCGAGTGGCTCGACGAGGACGAGCTCGCGCGGCGAATCGACGAGCTACCCACCAACCCGCTTGGGGTCGACGGGCCTGACGGGCGGGTACGGCTCAGCCTCGCGGGCGTACAGGCGAAGCTCGTCGTCGTCCTGGCGCCGAACGGCCGGATCGGCAAGCCCCTCGACGGCACTCCCTCCACACACATCCTGAAACCGGGTGACGAGCGGTACCCGGGACTCGTCGAGAACGAGGCGTATTGCCTGCGCGTCGCGCGGGAAGCCGGCCTGCCCGTTGCCACCGCGGAGGTGCTCGACGTCGTCGGGACGCGGCGACTTCTGGTCGAGCGATTCGACCGCACGTACGTCGACGGGCGAGTGGAACGGATCCACCAGGAGGACTCCTGCCAGGCGCTCGGGATCCTCCCGTCGGCGAAATACGAGGCCGAGGGCGGGCCATCGCTTGCCGCCGTGGTCGGGTTACTGCGTGATCATTCCGGTGCAAGCGTGGCCCGTGACCTCAATGATCTCCTCGCGCTGACCGTTCTCAATATCATCCTCGGGAATGCCGACGCCCACGGAAAAAACGTGGCGCTCCTTCATCCCGTCGACGGTGGCTCCCGGCTGGCCCCGGCCTACGACCTTGTTGGCACGAACGTCTACGCGGGGCTGAACCGGGAGCTCGCGATGTCGGTTGGCGGCATCACGAACCCCGATGCCATCGACGCCGATGCGTGGCTGACGCTCGCACGGACTGCGAATCTCGGAAGCCAGATCCTGCGCCTTGTCCGCGAGCACACGGAGCGCATCGTCGATGCGGCCCGACAGGCGCAACAGGCTTCTCGCGACGAAGACTGGCATCACCCCGTGATCGACGAGATAGCGAGGCTCGCCGAGCGACGCGCTGCCCGGATCGTCTGAGCGGGCGGTGGACGGGGGCGGTGGACGCGGGCGACGCTGTACGGCGCCGAGGCGCCGTTTCGCATAGCCCCTACGGATTGAAGCGGCTTTGCCGCCGTCCTTGCTGTACGGCGCCGAGGCGCCGTTTCGCATAGCCCCTACGGATTGAAGCGG
>JANOFZ010000102.1:0-1930 GCA_031413935.1 Thermoleophilia bacterium
GTCGGCAAGGTGCGCTACCTCGGCGAGCCCGTCGTCGCCGTGGTCGCTGAAACGCGCGAGCTCGCGCGCACTGCTGCCGAGTATGTGATGGTCGAATACGAGCCGCTCGACGTGCTCGTCGACGCGCGAGCAGCCCTCGCCGAGGGCGCGCCCGTGCTCCACGAGGACTGCGGAGGCAACCTCTCGTATTCAGGTGTGTGGGAGTGGGGTGACGTCGACGCGGCGTTCGCCGAGGCCGATCACGTCGTCTCGATCGGGGAGCTGCACTTCGACCGGTTCAACTCGACCCCGCTCGAATGCGACGGCGCGCTCGTCGAGTACAACCGCGGCACGGGGCAGTGGACCATGTACACGAACAACCAGTTCCCCGGGTTCGCAGCGATCATGATGGGGCCGGCGATGCGCGTCGGGCTCGACAAGCTCCGGATCGTCACGCAGGACATCGGTGGCGGCTTCGGCAACAAGATCACGTCGCACCCGCAGCTCGTCGCCTGTTGCCTGCTCGCACGGAAGCTCAAGCGCGCGATCCAATGGACCGAGTGGCGGACGGAGTTCCACCAGTCGATGTCACACGGCAACGAGCGCTGGTTCGAGAACACAGAGGTCGCCGTCAAGGCCGACGGAACGCTGCTCGGCTTCAGAACCAAGGCGATCGACGACGCCGGGGCGTACCTCCGCTACGAGCCGCTCGGCGGCGTCATCTGGTCGCAGGTCGCGGCAGGGATGTACAAGTGGCGCAACATCAGGCTCGAGTTCACCCAGGCGATGACCAACAAGGCACCCGTCTCGCCGAACCGTGGCTACTCGCGGATGCAGCAGCTGTGGTTCACCGAGCGCGTGATCGACATCGTGGCGCAGACGCTCGACTTCGACCCTGTCGAGATCCGACGGCTCAACTTCGTGCAGCCGGAGGACATGCCGTACGAGACACCGAACGGTTGCGTCTACGACTCCGGCGACTATCCACGGGCGATGGACATGGCGCTCGAGCTGATCGGCGCTGCGAACATCGAGTCGCGGCGGGCCGAGGCAGCATCTCGTGGCAAGCTCCTCGGGCTCGGCATCGGCTCCACGCTCGACTCCGGCACGAACAACTTCGGGCAGTCGCAGCTGATCAACCCCGAGCTCCAGTTCTCGGGGAACAACGAGGTTGCCACCGTCAAGCTCGACATCTTCGGCGAGGTCGTCGTCACGCTCGGCACGACGCCGCAGGGTCAAGGGCACGAGACGACGGCCGCGCAGGTCGTCGCCGACATCCTCCATTGCGACGTTGACATCGTGAACGTGCGCGCCGGGCACGACAGCTACTGGAACTCACACGCGGGCTTCTCCGGTACGTACGCGAGCCAGTTTGCGGTCACGGGCCTGAGCGCCGTCAAGGGCGCGGCAGACATGCTCGCGGGCCAGATGGTGAAGCTCGCGTCGATGGTCTTCCAGTGCCCGGAGGAAGCGATCGAGCTGGCAGACGGGTTCGCGCGGATCAAGGACAACCACGAGGCCGCACTTCCGTTCATGGCGCTCGGCGCGATCCCGAACGCCAACAACGCGGGGTTCCCCGACGATCCGCCGACGATGAACTGCCGCTACGTCTACCGACCCCCATTCGACGTGCCGGACAAGGAGCGGAAGTTCGGCAACCTGACGCTGACGTACGCAACGCAGATCCACGCCTGCGTGGTCGAGATCGACCCCGAGACGGGTGTGACGGAGGTCGTCGACTACGCGGCCGTCGATGATTGCGGCGTGCGGATCAACCCACAGATCGTCGAGGGTCAGGTGATGGGCGCCACGGCGCACGCGATCGGAGCGGCGCTCTGGGAGTCGTTCGTCTACGACGAGGACGGCAACCTGCTCACCCCGAACTTCTACGACTACCACGTCCCGCACGCACTCGACATGCCCCCGCTCAAGACGGGTGCGTTCGAGTCAC
>JANOFZ010000103.1:0-7084 GCA_031413935.1 Thermoleophilia bacterium
CTGATCGGCCTTCTCGCGAACGCCGCCCTCGGCCTGTGGTGGGCCGACCCGCTCGTTGCGCTCATCGTCGCGGTCGTCGCTCTCCAGACGGGCATCAGCACCTGGCGTGGCGAGAGCTGCGACGACCTCGCCTGCTAGAGCACGCACGGCCCGAACCAAACGGCGAGCGGCCGCCGCAATCGCTCAACCCTTCGGCGGCAGGCCGGCGACGAACCGCGTGGCCTCGCCGACCCAGCGCCGAAGCGCTGCACCGCGGAGCCCCTCCCCATCGACGAACACCATCCCGGTCATCGGCTTGCCGGTGAAGTCCATCGGCCTTACGTACGGGTGCTCGAGTGCGCGATCTGCGCCTTCGGCACCGAGCCGCAGCATCAGATCATCGCGGACGATCCCGCACGCCATGTGGCCGCGCACCATGAACGCAAGGCCGCCGAACATCTTGCGCTCGGACACGCCCTCCTCCTCTTCGAGCACGTCACGCACGCGGTCCGCCAGCTTCTCGTCGTATGCCACCCCCCGAGCGTACGCCATCGCGTGAGCAACGAAAAGAGGGCCACCGCCGAGGCCCTCTTCCTTTGGCTCACCTGAGGTGAACCGGTATCTCTCGACCTCCGCGTCCGCCGCACCGTCGCGTTCCGTCGAGGTAGCTGCATCGTGCAACGGCGATGCCGGCTGCGCACTCACCCTTCGGGAGTTGACTCATCCCCCGAACGGGGTTGACAGGCACGGTTGACGCAGGCACGCGTGCCGGGGCCTGCCGGATTTGCGAGAGTGCGCGCATGAGCCTTGCCGACCCGCACCCGCTCTCGGCACATCTCGCGACCGCGACCGCAGCAGAGATCGCCACCGATCTCGTCGCCGGCCACACGACGTCGGTCGTGGTCACCCGGACGCTGCTCGATCGAATCGCAGCCCTCGACGGACCCGGCGAGATCCATCTCCAGGCCGTTCTCGCCCTTGCGCCCGATGCGCTCGACGCCGCCGCACGACTCGACGCCGAGCGCTCTGCCGGTCATGTCCGCGGGCCGCTGCACGGAGTACCCGTGCTGGTCAAGGACAACATCGAGGCCGTGGGGCTGCCTGGCTCGGCGGGCTCCCTCGCGCTCGCCGACCGCACCGTCACACGCGACGCAGCGCTCGTTGCTCGCCTGCGCGAAGCCGGGCTCGTCGTTCTCGGCGCTACGAACCTGTCGGAGTGGGCAAACATCCGCTCCTCCCGTTCGACGAGCGGCTGGTCTGCGGTCGGAGGCCTCACCGGCAACCCGTGGGCTCTCGATCGAAGCGCAGGTGGGTCGTCGTCGGGATCGGGGGCCGCCGTTGCGGGTGGCCTGACACCGCTCGCGATCGGCACGGAGACCGACGGGTCGATCACCTGCCCGAGCTCGCTCAACGGCTGCGTCGGACTCAAGCCCACCGTCGGCCTGCTCCCGACCCAGGGGATCGTGCCGATCAGCGGTAGCCAGGATGCCCCGGGGCCAATGGCCCGTTCTGTCTACGACGCCGCACTTCTGCTCGATGCCCTCACCGGCGCGTCCCACTACGGCGCTGCCTGCGGAACCGTGTCGCTCACCGACGTCAGGCTCGCCGTCGCGGACGCCTGGCTCAGTGGCCATCCCGCGACGGACGCGCTCTTCGCTGCGACGCTCGACACCCTTCGCGAGCACGGCTCGAGAGCAGCCGGCGTCACGGTTCCGGGGCCTGAGACGTTCGAGCCAGACGAGCTCCTCGTTCTCCTCGCTGAGCTGCAGACCGACCTCGACGCGTATCTCGCGACCCGTCCCGGCCGCGGTCCTGCCTCGCTCGCTGACGTCGTGGCATTCAACAGAGAGCACGCAGCAGACGAGCTCTCACACTTCGGCCAGGAGCTCCTCGAGCAGGCGCTCACGACCGGAGGACGGGCGGCGACGGAGTACGGTGAGGCACGCGCTCGGAACCTCGACCAGGTGCTCCGTGGCTGCCTGGAACCTGTCTTCGCTGGAGCCGACGCCCCGGATCTCCTCGTCGCACCCGCGTACGCGCCTGCCTGGAAGAGCGATCTCGTCAACGGCGACGCGTCGATAGGCGGCGGCCTGGCGAGCGCCGCACCGTCGATCGCAGGCTGGCCCGTCCTCTGCCTCCCTATGGGTCTCGTCGACGGACTGCCGGTCGGCCTCGTCCTGATCGGCCAGGCCAGCTCCGAAGCGAAGCTGCTCGCCATCGGCCATGCCATCGAGAGCGCTCTCGATCTTCGCTCGTCGGGAGCTTTGACACCCACCTGGAGCCCTCCGACACGGGGCTGACAGGCACATCCTTGTGACGATTTGTCACAAGGTCAAGGTGCGTGCGCTCGGCCTGCCGGGGTCGATCAGCCCTCGTCGACGCCTGCGCCGACGGTCACCCCGGAGGCCTCGAGGCGCTGCAGCCGCCAGTCCATCCGGCTCGCGATCTTCTCCATCTGCTCCAGCATTTTCTCCCGGCCCTGCGTGCGAAGCCTGTCCGCCTCGTCGAGTCGATTGAGGATCCCGGACGTCTCCACGTGCGGCGCCGCAGGCATCAGCTGAACCGACCCGGCGGACGGCAGGGCCCCCGACTGCTGGGCCATGACGATTGTGGACAGCTGGTCGAGGCGGGTGCTGAGCTCGTCGAGACGCTGCACGACACCCTTCGAACCGGCGAGATCCGACACGGTCTTCTCGTGGTAGGCGAGTCGCATGCGGAGGCCCTCGACGCCGATCCTGAGGCGATCGAGCTCCTGCGGTGCGTGCTCTGGCTCGTCCATGTGCTCGCCGGCGCCACCGGTGTCGACAGGGCCGGTGACGATCAGAGCAGCGAGCTCGGAGACCCGCTCATGAAGGGCTGCGCGCTCGGTCGCCCAGGACGTCGCTGTCCTCGCCAGCTCGCCACGAACGGCGTCGCGATCGGTCTCGATCTGCTCGATCCGGTGCGTCAGCTCGTCGACGTTGTCGACGAGCTCGATGTCCACCTGAGCATCGATGTCCACGCCAGTCGACGCTGGATCCTGTTCGCTCAGAGTGGCGAGACCCTGATCGACGCGCGCCTCGAGCGAGGCGAGCTCACTGGTCCACGTCTCCGCCAGCGCTGCAAGATCGGCCACGGCCTCGCGCTCGTCCTCCATCCGAGCGAGGCGACCTGCCAGCTCGTCGACGAGCCTGCCAACGTCCGGAGCAGGCGTGAGCTCCGTCGTGATCGAGGCGGCGATCTCGTCGAGCCTGACCTCGAGCGCCGCCCGCTCCTCGGCCCACGACGACTCGACGTAGGTGGCATCGCTCGCGACGGCTTGCCGGTCGTGCTCGAGACGCTCGAGCCGTGCAGCGAGCGTCGTCAGGGCACGACCCACCTCATCGGCTCCCCGCTCTGCGCTTGATGCAGCGAACGTCGTAAGGTCGTCCATCCGGCGCTCGAGATCGGCTCGACGCGCCTCCCACTCCGCAGTGACCTCGAGAACCTCGGCATGCCGGCGGACAACCGCGGCGGCGAGCGCTTCGACCTCCTCCGAGCCCCGCGCTGCCGATGAAGATGCGAATGCCGCGAGTGAGTCCATCCGAGACTCGAGAGCCATACCTCGCGCCTCGAGCGCCCGCGTCGCCTCGACGACTTCGAGGTGCTCCTGCGCGACCGCTGCGGCCAGTGACGTGATCTCGTCTCGCAGATCGAGACCGAGCTGCTCCGTCGCGCCCGCTGTGTCGGCGAGCGTCGACTCGAGAGCGGCGAGGTGCAAGTCGAGCTTCTCGGCACGTGCATCCGCCTCGACCCCCGTCGGCGCCACGCCACCATCCGCCGCCGCCAGGGTGTCGATCTCCGAGCGAAGCTGAGTCGCAACGCTCTCGATCCGGAGACTGACCTCGTCGATTCTGCTGTCGAGACCGGCGATCTCGACCTCACGGCCGCCAACGCGACCGGCTGTCTCGCCGACGATGCCGGACAGAGTCCCGACGCGTGATCCAAGCGCCTCAACGGAGTCGAGCAGGCTGTCCATCCGCTCTGAGAGCATGGGATCGACCTCGAGCTTCTTCTTGAAGACCTCGAGATCTCCGCGCATCGAGCGGAGGGCGTCGTCCGTGCGAGCGAGTGCCTCGTCGCTGCGCCGCTCGAGGTTTGCGAGTGCCTCACTGTTGTGCTGCCGGAAATTCGTCAGCTCGCCGTCCGTCGCCGCCGCCCGACCGGCCGTGGCGTTCGCGGTTTCGGCGAGGAAGTTGACCCGATCGACGAGGACGCCGACCTTGTCGGTGACACGCTGCTCGAGGGCTGCGTCGGGAGGCTGCGCTGCGGGCGCGGCGAGAGCCTGTACCGCCTGCTGCGAGACAGCCTCGAGTCGCTGCTGGATCGCCGCAAACCTTGCCTCGGCACGCGCATCCTGTTCGGCGAGCATCTGGGCGAGCTCCGAGGTCTTGTTCTGCTCCCCCACCATGCGGCCCGACGTCGAGCGGACGGCCTCACCGAGCGTGTCGATGCGCACGGCCAGCTGAGCGATCGTCTCGCGGAGCGGATCCGAGGCGGCCGCTGCGACTGTTCCCGACCGATCGGGCTTGTCGGCAATGAATCCCCGAAGTGCATCGAGCTCACCGCGCAGGACTGCGAGGTCGGCTGCAGTCTGATCTGAGCCCTGCCCTGCGAGCTCCTCCAGGCGGCGGTCGAGCGACGAGACCTGGCCACGGTTCGCGGCGATCCCACCGGTTGCCTCACGCACCATTGCCGCGAGCGTGTCGACCCTGTCCGTGAGTGCGTCGAGCGACTCGCGCACGCCGTCTGACTGAGGCTCGCGCCTAGCGTTCATCAGCGGCACCGGACAGTCCAGGTCGGAGGCGATGTCTCCCGACATCGATCGCCGCAGACGCCGCAGGCCGCACCTCGCCGCCGATCAACCGCCGGTCATTCCGGAAGGGCTCCGTGCCGGGATGAGTGTTGATCGCGAGCAACACGACCTTTATCGCACATCGAAGCGCTCTTGAAACTCCCTCATCCGAGGGTTCCGCGGCGGAGCGCACACCACCGTTCGGCGGCTAGCGCCTATCCTTCGCAGCCGAGGGCGGTTAGCTCAGTTGGTAGAGCACCTCGTTTACACCGAGGGGGTCGGCGGTTCGAGCCCGTCACCGCCCATCAGGAAGAACCGGTCGGGCGTTCCGGGTGTCTCTCGGGGCGAGATCCGAACGCAGCAAGGTCGCGTGCGAAGGTCTCGAGAGCCGTGGCGCTCATCCCGGCTGTCTTCTCGGCAACCACGATTCGCATTTCGATCGCTCCCGCCTTGCTCGGCTGCTTTCGCTTTCCCTTTTTCTTTCCCTTGGCCATCGCTCTCGCCAGCCGATCGGGTGTAGGACACCGATGGGCGATCGTACAACACCCGGGCCGAGACCACCTGACCGCGTCCCTCGTCGCCACCGAACTGCCGGCGATCGAAATCTCCCTGGAAAGAGGGTTGAGGCGGCAGTTCCGACCGTCGAGAACCCTTCCACCCCCGCCATCAGCGTCGCCCCCTGGAAGGATCATCCGTGCGCAGAACCTTGCTGTCCCTTGCGGTACTCGCCGCCGTCCTCGTCGTACCCGTCGCACACGCGGGTCCCGGCCTGATCGTCGGCGTCAACGACGATGCGCCGAAGTGGAACGACGACCCGGTCCTCACAGCTGCGGCGGCCGATCTCGGGATCGGCGCCTACCGCGTGACGATGGGCTGGGACGGCTCACAGACGTCTCTCTCGAGCGCAGACCGGCTACCGCTCGACCGGGCGGTCAACAACCTCGTCGGACAGCGGGTGCTCCTGAGCGTCTTCGGTCGCCCGGATGTAGCCCCCCGGTCGGATGCAGCGCGTGCCGCCTACTGCGCGTACGTCGGCGACATCCTGGCCTCCTACCCGTCGATTCGCACCGTGGGTATCTGGAACGAGGTGAACAAGGCGTCGTTCTGGCGCCCGCAGTACGAGGGATCGACGAGCGTCGCCCCGAGGGAGTATGTGAAGCTACTCGCCGCGTGCTCGAGCCTCCGGTTGTCGTTCCCCGACGTCGTTCTCGTGACGTCGCTCTCCCCGCGAGGGAACGACAATCCAAACGCCGCGTCCAACGTCTCGCACTCACCCGTGAAGTTCATCGCCGGCATGGGCGCCGCTGTCCGCGGTCTCGGGCTCGAGGGCCGCATGTTCGACCACTTCGGCCAGAACGTGTACGGGTCGTCGTCGTCCGAGCGTCCTTACCGCTCCCACCCGAACAACACCGATGTCACGCAGGGGGACTACGCGAAGCTCATGGCGGCTCTTTCGAGCGCGTTTCGCGGGACCGCCCAGCCGGTTCCAGGCACGCAAGGGGTCACCATCTGGTATCTCGAGACGGGATTCCAGACAGCGATCGCGAGCGACAAGCAGGCGCTCTACCACGGGGCCGAGAACGACGCCCGCCCGCTCGCGCCGGCGAAAAGCGGCTCCGATCCGGGTGTGGCCAACGTTGCCTCGCCCGGGTGGGACCAGGCGACTCAGCTCGCGAATGCGATCCGCCTCGCTTCCTGTCAGCCTGCTGTCGGCGCGTTCTTCAACTTCCACCTCGCGGACGAGTCGGATCTGGCGGGGTGGCAGTCGGGGATACTGTGGGCCGACGGCACGCCCAAAGCGTCGTACGCGGCGGTGAAGGCCGCGATCGCGGACGTTGCAAACGGCGCGGTCGATTGCGCCGCGATCGACTCGCTCGTCAAGGCTGCCAACAAAGCGAGTGGTGGCAAGAAGGGCAAGGGCCGGAAGACCAGCGCCAGGAAGCCCGGCTAGAGCTCACGGGGAGCCGTAGGTTCCCGGCTTCAGGATCCGCGCGCAGCGCGGCGAACAAGAATCACCGGCGGCGGGTGTGCGGGATCCAGCGATATGCTCTTCGATCGCGGGATCCTACGCACCCTCCGCCGGCTCGAGCTCGAGCGCGCAGGAGTTGATGCAGAACCGCTCGCCCGTCGGGCCGGGGCCGTCCGGGAAGTCGTGGCCGAGATGGCCGCCGCAGGCGGCGCACGTGACCTCGGTGCGAGTCATCCCGTAGCTCCTGTCGACATGCGTGTCGACGCTTTCGAGCGATGCCGGCTCGACGAAGCTCGGCCAGCCGGAGCCCGAGTCGAACTTCG
>JANOFZ010000104.1:0-5012 GCA_031413935.1 Thermoleophilia bacterium
CCGCCGGTGAGCGGGAAGCCTGCGAAGCCGAGCATGAACACCCACATCGCCGCACCGTAGAAGGGCCGCTCCCACCCCCAGCCCTCGAGCGTGGCAAGCGTGACCTCGCGGCCGAGCTCCCGCTCCCGCGCCGCGACGACCGCAAACGCCCCGGCGGACGCCGCACCGTACGGAATCAGGTAGTAGAGGAGAGCCTTTCCTCCGAGATCGTTGTTCGCGGCGATCGCGATCAGCATGAAGCCGGCCTGCGATACCGACGAGTACGCGAGCAGTCGCTTCACGCTCGTTTGAGCGAGCGCTGCCAGGTTGCCGACGACGAGAGAGGCGACGGCGAGCACGGCGACCGCGACCGTCCAGATCTCGGCCTGCTCGGGGAACGCGGTCACGAGGATGCGGAGGGTCACGACGAGCGCAGCGGCCTTGGTCGCAGCCGACATGAAGGCAGTCACCGGCGTCGGAGCCCCCTCGTACACGTCGGGTGTCCACATGTGGAAGGGTGCTGCCGATGCCTTGAAGGCGAGCCCTGCGATGATCATCGCCATCCCCGCGACGAAGAGAGGGTCGTCGGCGCCCGTTGCGTCCCTGATCGCGTTGAAGCCGAGCTCTCCCGTGGCGCCGTAGGTGAGCGCGCAGCCGAAGAGGAGGAATGCCGAGCCGAAGCTACCGACGATCAGGTACTTGAGCCCGGCCTCGAGAGACTCCTTGCGGTGGGTATCGAGCGCGACGAGGATGTAGAGCGCGATCGAGAACCACTCGAGGCCGAGGAACATCGTCATCAGGTTGCCGGCAGAGACGAAGAAGACCATCCCGCCACCTGCGGCCGCGAGGAGCGCGTAGTACTCACCGACGTGGTCGCGGCGGCGATCGCCGAAGGAGATGAGCACCGCGAGGATGCCGAACCCGGCGATGAGGATCTGGGCGAATGCAGCAAGACGGTCGCGTGTCATCGACTCCGCGATCAGGAGCTCCTGCTCGGGCGAGCGGTCGAAGACGATAGCCGCGAGGACACCGGCGACGAGGAAACCGGCCCCCACGATCGTCGCGGAGAACGGCCTCCGGCCAGCCGACGGCACCAGCACGGCCCCGAGCAGGCACACGGCAGCGGCCGCGAGCAGCGCGAGAGTCGGAGAGAGCGCGAGCCAGTCGACGGTGGGAGTCTCGATCGATGCGCCGATGATCATTCGCTCGCCTCCGCGGACGGCGGGGCGCTCGGGAACGAGTGCTCCGTGATCGCCGACGGCCAGACGGACAGCGCGAGGAGGATGGCCACGAGCGGGATAACGAGCGCGAGCTCGCCGAAGCGGAGATCGAGCGACTCCTCACGGACGGCATCGCCCTTGGCACGGTGCAGGATGCCGGAGATCAGCCTGAGCGTGTACATCGCTGCCAGGACGATTGCCACCGCCCCGATCGCTGCGTAGCCCCAGCCCCGATAGAAGACCCCGGCGAGAACCGCGAACTCGCCCGCGAAGTTCGATGAGCCGGGGACTGCGAGGGTGAGCATGCCGACGACCATCACGGACGTCGCAAGGACGGGACGGCCTTTCGCCATGCCGCCGAGATCGGCGAAGCGGTCGGTACCTGTCCTCTCGATCACCATGGCAGCGAGGAGGAACATTGCTGCTGAGACGAGACCGTGGCTGACGGAGTGGAGAATGGCGCCGCTGACCCCGAGGTCATTGGCGGCGAAGATCCCGAGCACGATCAGGCTCATCTGACCCATCGAGGAGTACGCGATCACGCCACGGATATCGGGCTGGCGGAACGCGAGCAGTGACCCGTAGACGAGACCGGCTGCCGCGAGGATGAGAACGACGGTGCTCCAGTCGTCCAGGGGACCCGGGAAATGACGCAGCACGATCCAGAGAAGGCCGTACACCGCGGTCTTGGAGACCACACCGGAGAGGAGAGCGGCGATCTCGGGCGGTGCCTCCGTGTACGCCGTGCGCAGCCAGCCGTGGAACGGCAGGAGTGGAGCCTTGACCGCGAAGGCAATGAGGAAGCCGAGGAAGATCCAGTCGTTCGAGCTTACGCCGGAGTCGATCAGGCTGAATGTCCCCTGGGAGAGCCCGAACGCGACGATCGAGGCCAGCATCAGTAGTGAGCCGGCCATCGTGTAGATCACGAACGTGATCGTGGCGGACACACGCTTGGGGCCGCCCCAGACGCCGACCAGGATGTAGATCGGGATCAACATCATCTCGAAGAAGACGTAGAAGAGGAGAAGGTCCTGCGAGGAGAAGACGCCGACGACCGCGCCGATCAGGAACAGCACGAGCCCGAAGTACGCTCGGGCGCGATCGCGCCCGACCCAGGCGCCGAAGCCGACAGCGGCGGCGCCGACGACGACCGTCAGCCCGGCGAGCCAGAGCGAGAAGCCGTAGAAGCCCACGTGGTAGGTGACGCCGAGGTCACCGAACCACTCGCGCTGCGCAGCGTCCTGCAGTACCGGTGATGCGAAGTCGAATCCGGCGACCATGACGATCCACACCGCGACCTCCGCGAGCGCGATGAGCACGGCGAGCGCCGCGGTCGCCTCGCGTGGGAGCGGAGCTACCCAGACGACGAGCGCACCGATGAGGGGGAGCAGGATGAGCAGGTTCGTCAGCATCAGCGGACCGCCATGAAGACGACGACGAGGACGATGACGGAGACCGCGATCACGAGTGCGTACGAGCGCAGGAGTCCGGTCTGGAGTCTCGCGGTGCTGCTGCCGGCCCCCCGAACACCGTCCCCGATCTCACCGAGCGAGCCCTGGATGATGGGCTCCTCGACCTTCTCGCGAAGGAGATTCGCGACGAGTTGGGATGGGCGTGAGAACACCGCCTCGTAGAGCTCGTCGAAGTAGAGCTTGTGCTCGAGCAGCCTCCGGAGACCACCCTCGGCGACGAGATCGCGGCCTGCGCGGAATGCGTCCCGCGCGAGCCAGATCCCCATTCCCGCGAGCAGCACTGCGATCGCGCTCGTCGCGTAGTCCCCGGCGACCGTGGACACGACAAGAGGCTCGGCAACACTGTCGATCCAGTGCAGGAACGGCTCCCAGAGGCCCGGGATGACGAGAAACCCTGCGATCGTCGAGAAGACTGCGAGGACGCCGACGGGGATGAGCATCGACAGCGGGCCTTCGCCGTGCGCGTGCTCGTCGTGCCCGGCCGCGCTCTCCGCTCCGTGCGCATGCCCCTCACCGTGGCCACCTGCGTGCTCGAGCACGAGCTCGGAAGGCTCGCCATGGAAGACCAGGTAGTAGAGCCTGAAGGTGTAGGCGCCGGTGAGCAGCGCGCCGACGAGTGCGAGCGTGGCGAGCGTGACTCCCAGCACGCCGCCGTCTGCCAGAGCCGCCGCGATGATTCCGTCCTTCGACCAGAAGCCAGAGAAGGGCGGGATCCCGGCGAGAGCGAGGGCGCCGATGAGGAAGACCGCGTGCGTGTACGGCATGAACTTCTTCAGGCCACCCATCTTCCGCACGTCCTGCTCGCCGGCGAGGTGGTGAATGATCACACCGGCAGCGAGGAAGAGCAGCGCCTTGAAGAACGCATGCGTGAAGAGGTGGAACATCGCGTAGCCGTACGAGCCGATTCCCGCGGCGAGGAACATGTAGCCGATCTGCGACATCGTCGAGTAGGCGATCACGCGCTTGATGTCCCACTGCACGAGGGCGATCACGCCGGCGACGACGATTGTCACGCCTCCGATGATTGCCGCAAGGTGCTGGACGTTCGGGGCGGCCTCGAAGATCTCGTGGGTGCGGACGATCAGGTAGACGCCTGCTGTCACCATTGTCGCCGCGTGGATCAGGGCGGAGACGGGCGTGGGGCCTTCCATCGCGTCCGGGAGCCAGGTGTGCAGCGGCAGCTGCGCCGACTTCGCGATCGCGCCAACGAGGAGGCCGAGGGCCACGAGGTTCAGCGTGCTCGACGAGAGGGCGCCGCTCGAGGCGGCCTCGAAGTTCGCCGAGAAGTCGAGCGTGCCGGTCTTCGAGATCAGCAGGAAGAAGCCGAGCGCCATCGCCGCGTCGCCGATCGCGTTCATGACGAATGCCTTCTTGGCCGCCGCGATCGCCTCGGGACGATCGTGGTAGAAGCCGATCAGAAGGTAGGAGGCGAGCCCGACGAGGCCCCAGCCGACGAGCAGCAGCAGCAGGTTGCCGCCCATCACGAGCATGAGCATGGAGAAGACGAAGAACGCCATGTATGCGAAGTAGCGCCGCTCCTCGTCCTCGCCTTTCATGTAGCCGACCGAGTACCAGACGATCAGGCCACCGACGCCGGTGATGATCATCATCATCACGAGCGATACTGGGTCGACGAGGATCTGCATCGGGACGTCGAACTGACCGATTCCGAGCCACGTATAGGCCGTCGAGAGGTGGGAGCGCTCGTCTGGGCTCTCGCCCGCAACCTGGATGAACGCGACGAGCGCGCCGGCGAAGCCGACGAACACCGATCCAGTCGAGATCCACGCAGCCGTGGAGCGCGAGATGTGCGTGCCCGCGAGCGTGATCGCGAGCGCGCCGGCAAGGGGCGCGAGCAGGCAGAGCCAGGCGCCGGCGATCATCCGCGGAGCTCCGTGACCGAGTCGACGTCCAGCTCCATGTTCCGTCGCGTGAACGCCACGATGAGGCCGAGGCCGACGACGACCTCGGCGGCGGCGACGGCCATCACGCAGATCGCGAAGATCTGCCCGTCGACGGAGCCGAAGTGTCGCGAGAAGCCGACGAGGGCCAGATTCGAGGCGTTGAGCATGATCTCGAGCGAGAGGAGCACGATCAGCGGGCTCCGGCGCAGAATCACGCCGACCGTCCCGATTCCGAACAGAACGGCGGCGACCGCGATGTACCAGTTCGTACCCGGGCCCACTAGTGCGCCGTCCGGGGAATAGGGTGCTGCTCGGGCGAGCGAAAACCGAGCAGCGCGAGGCCGCAGGTATTAACGAGAAACCGCGTTGGTACCAGACTTCAGTCTGGTACCAACACCTCTCCCTCTTGTACCGGGGCGACCGAGGACGAAGCGGTG
>JANOFZ010000105.1:0-3281 GCA_031413935.1 Thermoleophilia bacterium
CCAGACTCCCTCGACGACGCGTCGGACGATCTCCTTGTTTGCACTCACGGCGCCTCCTTTTGTCCGTAGCGTGCGACGAAGCACGAGCAGGCCAACGCCTATCCCAGCCAGGAGAGCGAGGACGAAAGCACCCACACGGCGGCTCGGCCACGTCATCAGAGAACCCTGAACGCTACACCCTTGTGGCTAAAAGCACAAATAGCCTGGAAATCGCGGGAATGTGAGAGCCGCGGGGAGACGTTCGCCGGTAGCGTTCCGCCCATGTCGAGAACCTGGGCAGAGTTGTTCGGCGACGAGCCGACCGCGACGGACGAGCAGGAGAAGGGTGGCTTCTTCGACCGCCTTCGCAACTCGCTCGCAAAAAGCCGACGCGCGCTGACGGCCGAGATCGCAGCCGGCACCTTCGACGCGGGCGACGATGAAGCCTGGGAGCGGCTCGAGGAGGCGCTCATCCACGGCGATGTCGGCGTCCGAGCGACAGCCGAGATCGTGCGGCGCCTCGAGGCTCGTGGTGAGGTGGCCGACCTCGGCGAGGCGCTCGCAGAGGAGATCGAGGAGCTGTTCGGCCCAGCACCGACGCTCGACCTGAGCGCGAAGCCGACCGTGATCCTCGTCGTCGGCGTCAACGGCACCGGCAAGACGACCACGGTCGGGAAGCTCGCCCAGAAGCTCCGCGAGCACGGCCGCAGTGTGCTCGTGGGAGCGGGCGACACGTTTCGCGCCGCTGCCGAGGAGCAACTCGAGATCTGGGCCGAGCGGGCAGGCGCCGACTTCGTCGGCGCGCCCGCGGGCGGCGATCCAGCCGCGGTGGCCTTCGATGCCGTCGAGGCCGGACGGGCCCGCGGACGCGACGTGGTGATCGTCGATACCGCCGGGCGGCTTCACACGCAGACGAACCTGATGGACGAGCTCGCGAAGGTTCGCCGCGTGATCGAGGGGCGAATCGAGGGAGCTCCACACGAGACGTTGCTCGTCGTCGACGCGACGACCGGCCAGAACGGCCTCCAGCAGGCTCGCTTGTTCGGTGAGGTGGCGGGGGTCAACGGCGTTGCCCTCACGAAGCTCGACGGCTCGGCAAAGGGCGGTGTCGCCGTCGCGATTGCGTACGAGCTCGGGCTGCCCGTGAAGCTCGTCGGCGTGGGGGAGGGGCTCGACGATCTGCGCCCGTTCGACCCACGTGAGTTTGCACGCGCCCTCGTATCAGGTTAGTGCTCTGCCCTTCCCAAGGTCGCACAAATGGCGTATTGTTAGCAAACGCCTTCCGGGCGCGATCACGGAGGTTTCACATTGGCTGTGACCTTGTTCATGCGGGTGCCTGAGTTGAGTCTCGGGAAGTACGACGAAATGATGGCCTCCCTTGGGCTCGATGTGAATCCCCCTGCAGGGCTGATCCTTCACGTCGCATCAGAGGCTGTCGGTGCCGTCAACGTCGTCGAGATCTGGCAGACGCCGCAGGCGGCCGAGGGCTTTGTCGAAGGACGGCTGAAAGGGGCGCTCGAGGCCCGGCGGATCAAGGATCCGCTCTCGTACCGGCTCGAGCCGCTGCACAACATGTTCGCCTGCGACGTCGACATGATCGAGCGCATCGGGGCTACGTCGTTGCCTGCGGGAATCTCGAGCACGGCGCTCGCTTCGTAGAGGCGAATCCGTTGTAGTGCTCGGTACCACTGGGCACCCGTACACTTCACGGCCGTGTTCGACGCCCTCTCCGACCGACTCCAGGCGACCCTGGGTGACCTCGGCCGCGCCAAGCGGTTGGACGAGGATGCCGTCAACAAGGCGATGCGGGAGATCCGGCTCGCGCTGCTCGAGGCCGACGTCAACTTCCAGGTCGTCAAGGACTTCGTCGCAGGTGTGAAAGCGGACGCTCTCGGGGACGACGTCCTCAAGGGCCTCAACGCCGGTCAGCAGGTCGTCAAGCTCGTGCACGACCGGCTCACGGAGCTGATGGGCTCCGGCGACTCGCACCTCGCCTTCGGGCGGCCGCCAACGGTGATCCTGATGACCGGCCTGCAGGGCTCGGGGAAGACGAAGACCTCGGCGAAGCTCGCGCTCCACCTCCGACGCCAGGGCAAGCAGCCGGGGCTCGTCGCGGCAGATCTCCAACGCCCTGCCGCGATCGACCAGCTCGAGCAGCTCGGTAAGCAGATCTCGATTCCTGTCTACCGCACGGACACGCAAGATCCCGTGCGCGCAGCAGTCGAGGGGCTCGAGCGCGCCAGGGTGGACGGGCTCGATGTCGTGATCGTCGATACTGCAGGGCGCCTGAACGTCGACGAGGCACTGATGGACGAGCTTGCGCGTGTGCGGGACGCTGTCAAGCCGCTCAACATCCTGCTCGTCCTCGATGCCATGACCGGGCAGGAGGCGGTCAATGTCGCCGAGGCGTTCCAGGAGCACGTCGCGTTCGACGGGGTCGTGCTCACGAAGCTTGACGGCGACGCTCGAGGTGGAGCTGCGCTCTCGGTCAAGGCGATCACCGGCAAGCCGGTCAAGTTTGCCTCGGTCGGTGAGAAGCTCGACCAGCTCGAGGTCTTCCACCCCGATCGGATGGCGTCGCGGATCCTCGGCATGGGCGACGTCCTCACGCTGATCGAGAAGGCCGAGGCGGCCGTCGCCGAGGACGATCAGGCGGAGATGGAGCGCCGGATGCGCGCCGGCGAGTTCACCTTCGACGACTTCCTGCAGAGCTACCGGATGCTGCGCAAGATGGGACCCGTCAAGGGGATCCTCAAGCTGCTTCCCGGAATCGGCCAACAACTCGACGGGATTGACATCGACGAGGCCCAGATGGCCCGCGTCGAGGCGATCGTCCTGTCGATGACACCGCACGAGCGTCGCTCGCCATTGATCATCAACGGCCCCCGGCGTCGGCGGATCGCCGCAGGAAGCGGCGTCTCGATTGACGACGTGAACAAGCTGCTTGCGGCCCGCAAGCAGATGCAGAAGATGATGAAGCAGATGGGGAAGGGCAAGATGCCGGGTCTGCCACCCGAGTTGACCGGCGGCAAGCCGCGCCGATGATCGGCACAATCCCTGTCCAACACGAAACGCACGAAGGAGACAGATGGCTGTTCGGATGAGGTTGGCACGGATCGGATCGAAGAAGAATCCGATCTACCGTGTCGTTGTGGCCGATTCACGCTCGCCCCGTGACGGTCGCTTCATAGAGATCATCGGGCGCTACAACCCGCAGACGGATCCGTCGACGATCGAGCTCGACGAGACCAAGGTCAAGGAGTGGCTCGCCAAGGGTGCTCAGCCGAGCGACCCGGTCGCAA
>JANOFZ010000106.1:0-7776 GCA_031413935.1 Thermoleophilia bacterium
TCTACCAGCAGCCGGCCGACGCATCGTGACGCGGATCAGCCGACGCGGCAGGCTTCCCTCCTCGAACTCCTCCACGTCGAGCAGCTCGAACGATGTCACCCCGGAGCCCTCGGCGATCCTGTCGACAAGATCCCGCGCGAAGAAGTGAACGACAAAGCCGTCGAGCTCGTAGAGATCGCCGCCGAGGGACGTTCCCAGGCCGTAGTCGGGATCGGCCGTCGTCCGGGCCGTGTAGACGCAAAGACCACCCGGACGCAGGACGCGCCACACCTCGGCGGCAAGGGCGTGGAGTTGAGGCTCGCTGAGGGCCATGCAGAAAAGCATGTGCGAGTAACACGCATCGAAGCTCCGATCGGAAAACGGCAGCGGCTGCCTGACGTCGCACTCGACGGTGGAGACCCGCTCCGTCATGCCCGCTACGCCTGCCTTCCCAGCGATGGTCGCGACCGCAACCGGCGCGAAGTCGATGGCCGTCACCAGAAGGCCCGCCCGGGCGAGGAAGATCGCATCGCGACCCTGGCCGCTTCCGAGCTCGAGCAGATCGTGCGCATTCACGCCACGCAATACCTCCAGAGTCGCGCGCGCGGGCTCGCTCGGCTCGACCCCCGTAGCGATCGGGCCGCTCACCCAACGCGGACTCCCAGTGATCCCTCTGCTCGACGCTCGGTTGGAGCGCCTCCACGGGAGCTAGCCCGACGGTCTCTCGCCGGGCCTTCTCGAGGAGTGCATCGGCCACACCGGATTCGCGGAGCACGCTCACGCGCCCATCGAAGCACGATCTGACCCGCGCTGCCGGAGAACCCTCCCTTGACGGGCATCCCGTCAGCAACTGTTAAGAACTCCGACACGACCGACCCCGAGCCTCGTGGGCGCGCCGGAACGCGATCGACGGCCCACATCGCTACACTCTGCGGAGGCCCGGTATCCCTCGGAACTGGAGCACGCAGGACATGATCGGCAGCGTCAACGTCATCGGCAGCGGCCGCGTCGGCTCGGCTGTTTCGGCACGCCTCGCAGAGCGAGGCCTGTCGCTCGGCGCGAGCTCACGCGACCTCGTGCTGTTGTGCGTGCCCGACCGGGTGATCCACGAAGTCGCGGCTGCCATCGAGCCGGGGCCGTGGATCGCGCACGTCAGCGGGGCCACCCCGCTCGCCGCGCTGGCTCCCCATTCCAGGCGATTCGGTGTCCACCCGCTGCAGACCTTTACGTTGCGCAGGGGATCGGAGCAGCTCGACGGCGCCTGGGCTGCGGTCACGGCCGAGAGCGACGAGGCGCGCGTCGTAGGAACGTGGCTCGCCGAGACGCTCGGATTGCGCCCCTTCCCGCTCGAAGACGGTAACCGTGCCGCCTACCACGCTGGGGCAGCGATCGCCTCCAACTACCTCGTCACGCTGCGCCACGCTGCGGGAGCGCTGCTCGAAGCGGCCGGAGCGCCACCCGAGGCCCTCGATCCCCTGATGGCGAGAACGATCGAGAACGGCTTCGAGCTCACTGGCCCGATTGAGCGTGGCGACTGGGAGACGGTCGACCGCCATGTCGAGGCGATCCACACGACCCGTCCGGATCTCGAACCGATGTACCGCGTCCTCGCCGACGCGACGGCGGCGTTCGCGTGAGGGTCTGCCGCACGATCGCGGACATCCGCACGGCCCTGGATCCGCTTCGCGAAGGCACGATCGGTCTCGTGCCCACCATGGGGGCGCTGCACGCAGGACACCTCTCACTGATTGCGGCCGCGCGCACGGAGTGCTCGACGGTCGTGATGAGCCTGTTCGTCAATCCGGCGCAGTTCGGGAATCCCGGCGACCTGGACGGCTACCCACGCGATGAGACGCGAGACCTCGCGGTCGCTGCCGACGCCGGCGTCGACCTCGTGTTTGCCCCCGATGCGTCCGAGATGTATCCGGCGGGGTTCCAGACGTGGGTCGAGGTGACCGAGCTCGGAGCCGGACTCGAGGGGGAGCATCGGCCAGGGCACTTCCGTGGTGTCGCGACGGTCTGCCTCAAGCTCTTCAACATCGTCCGCCCCGACGTCGTCTATTTCGGCCAGAAAGATGCGCAGCAGGTCGCGGTGCTACGACAGCTCATCGCAGATCTCGCCCTCGATCTCGACCTTCGCGCGCTGCCGACCGTGCGGGATTCGGACGGTCTTGCGCTCTCCTCCCGGAACGGGCTTCTTTCCCCGCAGGAGCGCGAGCTCGCAGTCATCCTGCCGCGGGCGCTCGCGACCCGCGACCCGGAGAGCGCACGCACGTTGCTCGATGGAGCAGGGCTCGACATCGACTACGTCGAGATCGCTCCATTCGATCCACCCGTCCTCGCCGCCGCAGTTCGCGTCGGCCCCATTCGACTCATCGACAACGTCCCACTAACCCACACCAAGCCTCAGGAGGACCTATGAGTACCCGTCCCCGCACGCCCGGCCACGGCGCCCCCGCGCCCGGCAAGCTGCCGATCACGGATCTCGCCGGCATGAAAGCGAGCCACTCGCCGATCGCGATGATCACCGCCTACGACGCCCCCTCCGGTCGGCTCGCCGACGTGGCAGGGGCCGACGTCATTCTTGTCGGTGACTCCGCGGCGATGACCGTCCTCGGACACGACTCGACGGTCACGGCGACGATGGAGGAGATGCTGGTGCTGACGCGCGCTGTCACGCGCGGCGCGCAACGGCCCCTGATCGTCGCCGACATGCCGTTCGGTTCGTTTCAGATCTCGGACGAGCTTGCGGTGACGAACGCGATCCGCTTCGTCAAGGATGCAGGCGCCGATGCGGTGAAGATCGAGGGTGCCGGGACGATGCTCTCGCGGGTTCACGCAATCGTCGGTGCCGGAGTACCGGTGATGGGCCACATCGGCTTGACGCCTCAATCGGCAACGGCACTCGGGGGCTTCAAGGCCCAGGGTCGCACCGCGGCGAAGGCGGCACGGCTTGTCGCCGACGCACTCGCGCTCGAGGCAGCGGGCTGCTTTTCCGTCGTCCTCGAGGCAGTCCCTTCCCCCGTCGCGGCGAAGATCACGGAGCTCCTCGCGATCCCGACGATCGGGATCGGAGCGGGATCGGACGTCGACGGACAGGTCCTCGTCTGGCACGACCTGCTCGGTCTCTATGACGGCCACGCGCCGCGATTCGTGAAGCAGTACGCGAATCTCTCAACCGAGATCCAGCGCGCCGTCGAGGCGTACATCGGCGACGTGCGCGAGCGTCGCTTCCCGGAGGAAGTGCACACGTACGGGATGCCGGCCGAGGAGCTCGCAGCGTTCGAGGCCGCGTTGGACGCTATGCCACCCGCAGGATCCGATCGAGGGGTCGTGCGGGGCTCAACACCGATGTGAGACCGATGGGTGCCAGGGGGTGACCGAAATGGAATCCCTGTGCCAGAGAGCAGCCGAGCTCGCTGATTGCGTCCGCCTGCGCGGCACACTCGATCCCTTCCGCGATGACCTCGAGCCCCAGTGATCGCCCGAGGTTCACGATCGTCTCGAAGAACGCCCTGTCGATGGGGCTCTGCGGCAGTCCAACGACGAAATCGCGTGCGATCTTGAGCGTGTCGATGGGAAAACCCCGCAGGTATGCAAGCGAGGAATGACCCGTCCCGAAATCGTCGAGTGCAAGCGAGATACCGAGTGAGCGGATCTCGTGCATCCGTGCGAGCGCCTCGTCCGGGTTCTCCATCACCCCGTTCTCGGTGATCTCGAGAACGAGCCGATCCGCGGGAAGTCCTGTTTGCTCCAGGATCGCGGACACGTCATCGACAAGGTCGTCCGCCATGAGCTCGGACGGCGCGAGGTTCACGGTGACGCGTACCTGGTCCATGCCCTCGAAGGCGTTCCTCCAGGATTGAGCCTGAGCGCACGCCTCGCCGAGCACATGCCGGCCGATTCCGACCATCAGGCCTGTCTCCTCGGCCAACGTGATGAACTGGTCGGGAGACACCAGCCCGTGACTCGGCCGATCCCAGCGGGCAAGCGCTTCGAGTGCAACAGTCTTCCCCGACTCGAGATCGACGATCGGCTGATAGTGAACGTTGATCTCATCACGTTCCACGGCCAGCGTGAGAGCCGAGACGGTTTCCTGGCGGTGCCGCACGCGCGCATGCATCTCGGGCAGATACAGGCTGTAGCGCCCCTTGCCACCCTGCTTCGCGTTGTACATTGCCACGTCCGCATTGCGGAGGAGCTCGTCGGCGCTCGACACGTCGGAGCGGCCATGCGCGATTCCGACACTCGCGTGCACCCACATCTGGCGGCCGGCAATGGTGAATGGCGCCTCGAGCGTTTCGACCAGGCGTTCCGCGAGTCTTTCGGCCCCCTCGTTCGAGCTGTCGCGCGTCAGCACCGCGAACTCGTCGCCGCCCAGTCGTGCTGGAAGATCACCTGCACGGACGACGCCGCGCACCCGTCCGGCGACCGCAATCAAGAGCTCGTCACCGGCATGGTGGCCGAGACTGTCGTTGATCGTCTTGAAGTCGTCGAGATCGAGGAAGAGCACAGAAGGCTGCAATCCGGTGCTTCGGTCCTCGAGCGCAGCAGCGACACTCGCTGTGAAGAGCACACGGTTCGGGAGCGACGTGAGAGCATCATGATGGGCCTGGCGATGGAACTGCTCCTTGAGCGCACTGAGGTCGCTGATGGAGCGCTCGAGGCGATCGTTCTCGAGCATCACGGCGGCATTTCCTGCAAACGTCTCGAGTAATTTCAGGTCCTCCGCCCGGTAGCCCGAGGACGTCATCACGCGGCTCCCGACGAGGAGCAGCCCGTTCACCCCGGACTCCCCACGCAGGGGAATGGAGATTGCGCGCCGGAGACCGAGATCCGCCATCAGGCCGTGGAGACTGTCGGTGGCGTCGGTCCCGAGCACCTCCCGTGGCCCTTCACGATCGACTTCCGCGCGAATGCCTGAGGCCCGGTCACGCCGCAGCGCGCAGGCCTTGAGAGGAACGACTCCATCCGGACCGGTCGAGGCGATCTGTACGGACTCCGAGTCGTTTCGGGGCAAGAGGGCGATCCAGGCAACGTCGGCGCCAACGAGTGCGCGCGGAGCCTCGAGCAGCTCGAGCACGCTCTCGTCGCGGCCTGGCGCCTCGTGTGCTCGACGGATTGCGTCCGCGAGGTGCCGAAGGCTGACGAGCCTCCTGTGCTCGGACGTCGTGGCCCAGACGGCGGCGGCGCAGGAGACGAATGGCAGGATCAGGAGGAGAGCCTGCGACGGACGGCCGAGCCGGATGAGCTCGAGAACCACAATCGAGAGACCGACGCTGGCCGTTGCACCGAGCACCATCAGCCAGTTGACATGCGGCGAGATCTCGTGCTCGTGCTCGTCGTGCGCTCGCCGGTGGATCCGCGAGAAGATGAGAGGAGCTGCCGTCGCCGTCGTGACGGCAATGGCTGCCGCGAGCCAACCGACATACCCCGACAGATCGCCGACGACCCCGATCGCAAGGAAGATGGCGAGCGCGAGCGCCGTGACGCCCGTCGTCGTACCCAGCCGAATCAGAGCCTCCCGACGCCCGACGCCCACCGCGACGAGAACCATCACCACTCCGGCGAGCTGCGCGGCGAACAGCCCGGCTGGATCGAGGAGGAACAGAGCGACTCCGAGGATGGCAGCGTGCGGGGAGAGCGCAACGACGCTCACCCTTTCTCGCGTCAGATGGACGAAGGCCTCGGCGAGCATGAAAGCAATCCCGACAAGCCACCACGGGGCTTCACCCGGTTCGAGCGGTACCGCAAGGTCGGGGAGAACGGCGACAACCACGAGACCGCCGAGAAGCGCGAGGACGAGTGCGGTGAGCGCCCGTCCTATCGTGCCGTGGAGATATGCCGTCATCGCAGTGCGCCTTCCGCAGGTCGGGAGCGAGTCGCCCTCGAGGTCACCAAACCATCGAGGATTTCGGATCGCGCCACTCTCCCCCACCCGGGGGGATCAAGGATCACTCGGATTGGGGATGGTGGCAACCGGCAGGTCGTGGTACACCCACACCGTCGGCGCCCATACCCTCCGGCCGCAGAAATCGCCGCTACAAGGCGGTCGGCAGGACGGCAAGCGCACCGACGAGAACCGCAGCGAGCGCAAGCGCTCCGACCACGCCACGCCACGGGAGCTCGAAGGTCGTCCTCACTCCGATCGCAAGTAGCCCCAACGACCAGATCGCGGACGCGAGCCCGATCGAGAGGACGATCACGCGCCCTGCGCCGTCGTCCGCACCGCCTGTCCTGAACCAGTCGGTACCGAAAGCGAGCACGATCGCAGGCACCGTGATCAGGATCGAGAGGGCGAAGGGAACGGCGGCGAACGCGACGATGTGTCTCGCCTGGCGCGCCCGGGTGTCGACGCCGACGCCGCGGGCTCCGAGCCAGACCACGAACCCGAGCAGGAAGTACCCGAAGGCCCCGTAGAGCAGTCCGCCAATGAATGTGACGACAGCGAGCACGATCCAATCGAGCGACTCCTCGTCGAGGAGCGTTCCCCACGCCGGCGTCAACAGCATCGCTGCCATCCCGGCGACGATCACGATCGCGAGAATCGGCTCGGAGCGGGCGTCGACGTCGGTCTCGTCATCCTCACGGAGTGCGATGAAGACCTCCCTTGGTCGCGTCAGCACCCGGGGCATGAGGCGCCACCACGCACGAACCCTCGTCTGCGCGTCATCGGAGCCGCTGAACGCCTCGGCGTCGGCGATCGAACCCGGCTTGGGAGGCTCCACACTCACACGGCGAGCGTAGCTCCCGGACTACGGCTCGGTGGGGACAAGGGCCTCGATTCCGATCGAGGCAGCCGCCTCGGCAAGGCGCGTGTCGGAGACGACCATCACGTCGCCGTCGTCGAGGATCGCCTCCGCTGAGGCAAGGTGGATCGCGTCGTAGCCACGGAGAGCGTGGGCTGCAGCGAGCTCGGCGGCGCGGCGCGCAAGCGGCTCGGTCAACTCGAGGCCATCCATCTCGGCCCACAGCCGGTCGAACGTCTCCAGCGCTTCCGTATACCCATGGTCGTCGATGCGCCCCCCTCGGTGCGCAGCGGCGATCGCCGAGCCACCCTCGGCGAGCAGCGCCACGGAGGCCACACGTGACGATGCCTCTCGCCAGGCGAGACGGGCGTGCGCAGCGCCCGGCTCCTCGAGCAAGAGCTTCACGAATGCCGAGCTGTCGTAGTACGCGCTCAGCTGCGCTGCTCGATCACGATGTCACTCACGGAGCCCTTCACCGGAATGAGCTTCTCCGGCAGCCACCCCGTCCTCGACCGCGCCGGCACCACGACGCCCTCACGAATCAGACGATCGATCTTGCGCTCGCCGTTCATTGGGACGAGACGCGCCACGGGCTTGCCGTGGTCAGTGACGACGATCTCCTCGCCCTGCTTCACCTGCTCGACGTAGCGGCTCAACCCTGCCCGCAACTCGCGAATTCCCACATCCATGTTCTGGATTGTAGCGCTTTATTACTCCTATTTGTAGTGTCACTCCGGGACATGCCCGTTCGGTCGCTCGACGGGTTAGAGTCGCCCAATGAACTGCGATGCCTGTGGGACAGAGAACGCGGTCGGCGCGAAGTTCTGCTCCGAGTGCGGGGTGGCGCTCGCCCGGATGTGCCCGTCGTGCTCCGCGCCCCTCGCGGCCGGAGCGAAGTTCTGCTCCGAGTGCGGGACGACGCTTGTGTTGATTCAACACAAGCCCGCGGTCGCACCGAGCACAGCACCGACGGCCGAACGTCGGCTCGTCTCGGTCCTCTTCGCCGACCTCGTCGGGTTCACGACCGCCTCCGAGGGCCGCGACGCCG
>JANOFZ010000107.1:0-3229 GCA_031413935.1 Thermoleophilia bacterium
CTGCTCCTGCTCGGCACGACCGATGAGCCGTTCGAGGGCGACCCTGCCACCGTGCGGCCGACCGAGGCGGACCAGGCTCAGATCCTCGCGGAAGCCGCCACTTCGCTCGCCGAGGGCGTCGTCAACCCGGCGCGCGTCCGCTCCGCCTTCGCCGGGCTCCGCGTCCTGCCGTTAGGCGGGACGTCGACCGCCGGCACCCGGCGGGAGACCGTCTTCACCACGGGAAAGGCCGGGATGATCAGCGTCGCCGGCGGCAAGCTCACGACGTGGCGGCGGATCGGGGTCGATGTCGCGACACAGGCGCTCACATCGATCCAGGGGCCTCGACCGGATACGCACCCGGCTCCGCTCGTCGGGGCAGCCGACCCGCACGCGGTGGCCGCCGATCTCCTGCGCCTCCACCCCGCGTTGCCCGAGGGCAGCGCCGCTCATCTCGCCGGGCTCTACGGCACTCTCGCCCACGATGTGCTCGAGCCGGCTCACCTGGCACCCGAGCTGTATGAGCCGATCGTCACCGGTGGGCCTGACGTCCTCGCACAGGCGCGGTACGCAGTCGAGCACGAGTCGGCAATCACGCCCGACGACATCCTGCGGCGGCGTACGACCGTGGCGCTCCGCGGGTTCGAGGCTGAGGGACGCGAGCGCGTGGCCCGCTTCCTGCCGGAGCCTGGTGCCCCGCCGGGGGGGCATGCCGGCCGCTGACCTGAAGAGCCAGCGTCAAGAGGATGGAACCGCAACCTCCACGTCCGAGAAGCACACCTCGAGCCAGCGCTCCGGCAGATGCGTGTCGTAGGTTCCGTGGGGTGTCCACGTCCAGGCTGGGTGCGGCTGGATCTCGACGCCGGACAGGACGAGCTTCTGAAAGCGCCCGAGAAAGATCCGCCACGTGTCACCGTCGCGCGGGGGGATGCTTCGCTCGCCGGCGAGCATGCCGAATCCACTCCAGGGGAACGCGAGCTCGACGCTCCAGCCGCGATCGACAGCCGAATCGTCATTGAGCGTCCCCTGTACGTCCACGGCCGAGCGAAGTCCCGGGAAGTCCCACTCGCGGAAGGCCCACCGCGCGCCTCGGGGGTGCGTGCCCTTCCAGAACGACGCTCCGCTGCGGTCACTGTCACCCGCGAAGCTCAGCGCGCGACTCTCGATCAGATCGAACTTCGGCGTGTCGAACCGACCGCCCCGACGATACGCGTCCTGCCAGATGAAAAAGACCTCGTAGATGACGCCGGCGGCGTTGAGCTGGAGCTCGTAGTAGCAGTCACCCCCGTCGATGAAGATTTCGATGTCGTTCTCGAGAAAGACAAGGGCGTCTCTCTCGGTCGCCTCGGCGCGGACGAACGGCTCCTCGATCCAGAAGGCCACATACAGCGCCTCGTCGTCCCAGAGCAGCGCCGCGCGCGTATCGTAGAGACCTGGAGCGCCGGTAACCATGTCACCGAATCGTGGTGACCGCTCGGCAGCGCGCCACACAGGGCCCTCGAGAGTCCCGTCCACGGGAGGCCGGGCCGGAGTCCGCAGACAACGATAGGTCGTCGACGCACCAACCCTTGGCCTGCTCAAGCTTCTACGTGCTCCCCGACAGCAGCCGGCTCGGCAGCACCCACCACGAGGCCCGTCGCCGGGTCGAAGAAGTGGAGCCTCTTGTTGTCGATCGCGAGTTCGACGTCGGATCCCGGTGTGGTGATCTTCTTGGCGCCGACGACCGCCGTGAAGACCGCACGCTCGTCGGCGAACAGCGTCCCGTCGTCGCCGTCATTGTCCTCTGCCGCTCGCACGGCCTCTGCCGTGACGCGTGGGGCGTCGATTGCGAAGATCAGGTGGTTCTCGGCGCCGAGGTCCTCGACGACGTCGACGTGGACCTGGATGCGAGGAAGATCGGACGCCGGGTCCACGTGCTCGAAGTCCGTTGGGCGGATACCAAGGATCACCTTGCGGTTCGCGCCAACGAGCGGGGAGGATGCCGGGAGCTTGATGTCGAAGCCTCCGAACCGAACCGAACCGCCCTGAACCTCGGCGTCGACGAGATTCATCGAGGGGGAGCCGATGAACGCTGCGACAAAGAGGTTGGCCGGCGTGTGGAACAGCGCGTGGGGCGTGTCGAGCTGCTGTAGCAGCCCGTCGCGGAGGACAGCGACCCGCTGCCCCAACGTCATGGCCTCGACCTGATCGTGGGTCACGTACACGGTCGTCACGCCTAGCCGATCGTGGAGCTTCGCGAGCTCGGCCCGCATCGACACGCGAAGCTTGGCATCGAGGTTGGAGAGAGGTTCGTCCATCAGGAATGCCTTCGGCTCTCGCACGATCGCCCGGCCCATCGCGACGCGCTGCCGCTGACCGCCCGAGAGCGCCGCTGGCTTACGGTCGAGGTAGTCCGTAAGGCCGAGTGTGTTCGCGACCTCGTTCACTTTCTTTTGCCATTCCTCCTTCGGCATCTTCCGGATCTTGAGGCCGTAGGCGAGGTTGTCCCGCACCGTCATGTGCGGATACAGCGCGTAGTTCTGGAAGACCATTGCGATATCTCGTTCCTGCGGCGGCTTGTCGGTCACGTCGACGTCGCCCACGAAGACGTCGCCCATGCTGATGTCCTCGAGCCCGGCGATCATCCGCAACAGCGTCGACTTGCCGCAACCGGAGGGGCCGACCAGGACGACGAACTCGCCGGGTCGGATCTCGAGGCTGATTCGGTCGACGGCCCGAACGCCATTCGGATAGATCTTCGTGACCTCATTGAGGCGAATTCCACTCACGGCGCACTCCTCCCGGCGGTGACGATCAGGTTGTCGGTGGCTCGGCCCGTCGAGCGGAGCTTCTCCGGCAGCGCATCGCCGTGCGCGCGGGTGAGCTCGTCGCACAGGGCGTCGATCTCGTCGAGGGTCAGCGTTGCGGCGGTGTTCGGGTCGAGCATCGCAGCCTGACGTACCAGTTCCGGCCGACCCTCCAACACGGCCCGTACCGTCAGTTCGACAACGTTCTCGAACGTGCGGTTGAGCGCGGCGAGCTCCGGCGGGTAGTCCGGCACGGCGACCGGATGCAAGCCGGTGCCATCGACGAGACAGGGAACCTCGACGCAACAGTCATCCGGAAGTCCAGGCAGGAGCCCGGTGTTGCGCACGTTCCCGTAGATCACGCTCGGCGTGCCGGTCCAGCGCGAGTTCATGATCTCGGAGGCATACTCGTGACTCTCCCTGATCTCGACCGTGTTGGCCGTCTTGTAGCGCGCCGCCTCCGC
>JANOFZ010000108.1:0-23581 GCA_031413935.1 Thermoleophilia bacterium
GCACGGGACCAAAGATCTCCTCCTGAGCGATGCGCGAGCTCTGCGCGACGTTCGTGAACACGGTGGGCGCGAACCAGTAGCCCTTCTCGGGCAGGCGACAGGGCGGCTGGTACATCTCGGCACCATCGTCCTCCCCACTCGCGACGAGCTCACGGATCCGGTCGAGCTGCATCCGCGAGTTGATCGCGCCGAGATCGGTGTTCTTGTCGAGCGGGTCGCCGACGCGGATCGTGCGGAGGCGCCGCTTCAGCTTTGCGACGAGTGGCTCGTAGATCGACTCCTGCACGAGCAGGCGCGAGCCTGCGCAGCAGACGTGGCCCTGGTTGAAGTAGATCCCGTTGACGATCCCCTCCACGGCTTGGTCGAGGGCGCAGTCGTCGAAGACGATGTTCGCAGCCTTGCCGCCTAGCTCGAGGGTGAGCTTCACGCCCGTCCCAGCAAGCTCGCGCCGGATCGCCTTGCCGACCTCGGTCGAGCCGGTGAACGCGACCTTGTCGAGATCGGGGTGCTTGACGAGATGCGCCCCGGTGGAGCCGTCGCCGGTGATGATGTTGACGACGCCCGCGGGCAGGCCTGCCTGGCGGCAGATGTCGGTGAAGATGAGCGCCGTCAGCGGGGTCGTCTCGGCGGGCTTGAGCACCACGGTGTTCCCGCAGGCGAGCGCCGGGGCGATCTTCCAGGAGAGCATGAGCAGCGGGAAGTTCCACGGGATGATCTGGCCCGCAACGCCGAGGGGTCGCGGCTTGCGATTGGGGAAGGCGTACTCGAGCTTGTCAGCCCAGCCGGCGTAGTAGAAGAAATGGGCGGCCGCGAGCGGGATATCGACGTCGCGCGATTCCTTGATCGGCTTGCCTCCGTTGAGCGACTCGGCGACAGCGAGCTCGCGCGAGCGCTCCTGGATCAGGCGGGCGATCCGGAACAGGTACTTGGCCCGCTCGGCCGGACGCAGGGCCGACCACTCTCCCTCGAACGCTCCGCGGGCAGCCTGTACAGCGAGGTCGACGTCACGAGGCCCGGCGAGGGCGACCTCGGCCAGGTGCTCCTCCGTCGCGGGCGAGATCGTCGGGAACCACTTGCGTGAGCGGGGAGAGACCTGCTCGCCGCCGATGTAGAGGCCGTAGCGCTCCTCGAGCGCGAGGATGTCGCGCGCCTCGGGGGCAGGAGCGTACTCCCACTCGAGCGGCGACGGAAGGGCGCGGGTGGCTGGGAACTTCGCGGCCATCAGTCGATCGTGAAGTAGTCGCCGGATTGATACGAGCCCGTGCGCTGCTTGCGGATCTGCATCAACACGTCGTTGAGGAGCGATGACGCGCCGAACCGGAAGAGCTCCGGCGTCATCCAGGCGGTGCCCAGAGTCTCGTGGAGCACGCATAGGTACTGGATCGCCTGCTTGGCGGTGCGGATCCCACCGGCGGGCTTCATCCCGATGATGCGTCCGGTCTCTTCGTGGACGTCGCGGATCACCTCGAGCATGCAGAGCGTCACCGGGAGGGTTGCAGCGGGGCTCACCTTGCCGGTGGAGGTCTTGATGAAGTCGGCGCCCGCAGCGATAGCGAGAAGCGACGCGCGGCGAACATTGTCGTAGGTGCCGAGCTCTCCGGTCTCGAGGATCACCTTGAGGTGTGCCGACCCACAGGTCTCCTTGACGCGAACGATCTCGTCCACGACCTTCGCATACCGCCCCGAAAGGAAGGCACCGCGGTCGATCACCATGTCGATCTCGTCGGCGCCGAGCGCCACGGCTTCGCGGACGTCGGAGAGCTTCACGTCGATCGACGACTGACCCGAAGGGAAGGCCGTCGCGACGGAGGCGACGCGGACGCCCGAGCTCGCGAGCCGCCGTTTCGCGACGGCGACAAGATTTGGGTAGACGCACACGGCTGCGACGGACGGGATCGAGGGGTCTGCCGGATCCGGATGCATTGCCTTCGCGCACAGCGCCGAGACCTTGCCAGGCGTGTCTGCGCCCTCGAGGGTCGTCAGATCCATCATCCGGATCGCAAGATCGAGGGCTGCGAGCTTCGACCCTTTCTTGATCGACCGCTTGGCGAGCTCGCCAGCACGGGCCTCGAGCGCCACCGCGTCGACGGCGCCGACGCGCGGCAGCCGCAGATCGAGCGGCAGCTCGAGTTCGCGCGGGAGGAGCTGGGCCTGCGCCATCGCCGGCAAGTCTAGCCCCACGATTCCGTGAGACAGTTGCGCGCGCGACTTCTACCGCTATAGAGTGACCGCTATGGGCCTCGGCGCTTCCGGCAAGACCGATCTTCTCAAGCGCGTGCCGCTGTTCGCGCAATGCTCGAAGAAGGATCTCCAGAGCATCGCCCAGATCGCGGACGAGCTCGATCTTCGCGCCGGGAAGGTGCTGATCGAGGAGGGCGAGCGCGGCCGCGAGTTCTTCGTGGTCGTCGAGGGAGAGGTCGAGGTGCGGCGTAAGGGGCGAACGGTCGCGACACTCGGGCCGGGCAGCTTCTTTGGCGAGATGGCGCTCCTCTCGAAGGTTCCGCGAGCAGCGACGATCACGACGTTGACGGCCGTCGACGTGCTTGTGATCACCGATCGTGCCTTTCTCGACCTGCTCAACAGGATGCCCACGTTGTGGCTCAAGGTTGCGCAGGCGCTCGCCGAACGGGTCGGCGCCAACGAACTCAACGACCTGAAGTAGCCGTGGGCGCACTCGACGGGGAGATCCGCGGCCTTGCGCAGGCCGCGAACTTTGCGGCGTTGACGGTGCGCCTCCGATCAGGCGACGCGATGACACACGTGATGTGGGTCGATGCCGACGACGACCACGTTCTCATCAACACCGAGGTGCACCGCGCGAAGTTCAAGGCGATCGAGCGCGACCCGCGCGTGACGGTGACGATCTGGGTGCAGGACGATCCCTACACCTACGGCGAGGTGCGGGGTCGCGTCGTCGAGATGATCAGAGGCCCGGAGGCCCGCGCGCACATCGATGCCCTCTCGCAGAAGTACCGCTCGCGCGACTTCGACCCGGGCAACATCACGTCCGAGCGCGTGATCCTGAAGATCGCACCCGAGGTACAGCACATGCACTAGTGCCCTAGCTACCCGGAGCGCTTTGGAGTGTCGGCTAGCGACTCAGCCTGAATGCGGCTCGGATGATGCCACGTGGAAGATCGTCGCCTCCGGCTCGGCTACTAGGGACTCACCGAGGATTGCGAGTACGTCGCTGACCTGGGATAGAGATTCCTGCCGGTCGAGCGCGGCCCTATCAGCGAATACCTCAGTCGCGATAAACGTGTTGGGATCAAGGAGGTCCTGTCCGATGTCGAAGCTGATGACCCCGTCCACCGATCGGCTTGGCGCGATCGCATGTCCGAATGCGGCCTTGACCTCGGCGCACTTCTCAGGCTTGCACTGCACCTTGAACCGGACGACGATCATCTCGCCACCTCCAAGTTGTAGTTCAGACTGGCTCCTGAATACTGCCTCTGCCGGATGAGTCTAAGTGTGGGATAGTACATCCGCCAACCCCATCCGAGCAAGGCTCAAAGCGTCCTCGCCCAACGCATCGTGCGAGCGATCCGGTCTTAGCCGAGCGACAAGGCCGTTCGCCTGCGCCTGCGTCCATACGCCTGAAGGCCCGAACGCGTCCACCCGGCGATCGGCGGAGCTACCGGCCCTACATCCCCAGGCGCTCGATCATCTTCGCGTCGCGGCGCCACTTCGAGCGCACGCGCACGATCAGCTCCAGGAAGACGGTGTGTCCGACGAGATGCTCGACCTCGGGCCGGGCGCGTTGGCCAATCTCGCGCACCATTGCGCCCTTCTTCCCCACCAGGATGCCCTTCTGCGACTCCGTCTCGACGAGCAGGAACGCCTGCACGACCTTGTCACCGATCTCCTCGACGACGACCGTGATCGCGTGGGGAACCTCGTCGCGTGTCAGATGAAGCGCCTTCTCGCGGATCACCTCGGCGACGCGGTTCTCGATCGTAAGATCGGTCGTCTGGTCGATGGGGAAGTACATTGGGCCTTCCGGCAGGAGGTGCACGAGATCGCCGCGCAGCTCGTCCACCCCGTCCTTCGTCACGGCGCTGACCGGGTGGAGCGCGTGGAAGTCGCCGAGCGTCGCCGCGGTCTTCATTTGCGACGCGACGTGCCCGAGCTTGAGGTTGTCGATCTTGTTCAGGGCGATGATCACCGGGATCCCGAGATCGAAGACACGGCGGGCGACGTAGCGATCGCCGGCGCCGATCCGGTCGCGTGCCGAAAGGACGAGCATGACGATGTCGATGTCCTCGAACGACGAATCGACGGTCTGCTGCATCCGCTTCGTCAGCGCATCCATCGGCCGCTGGAAGCCGGGCAGGTCGGCGAGCACGAGCTGCCAGTCAGGTCCGTTCGCGACGCCGAAGATCCGGCGGCGCGTCGTGTTTGGCACATTCGAGGTGATCGCGACCTTGTCGCCGCAGAGGGCGTTGACAAGTGTCGACTTGCCGACGTTCGGCCGTCCGGCAACGGCGACGAAGCCTGACCTCACCCGAGCTCGCCGGCGTCGAACTGCTCGGGGAGCAATTCGTCCACGGTCATGCGCACGAGCCGTCCGCCATTGCGAAACACGACGCGTTCCACCTTCATCTCGGCGAGCCACTGCCTGCAGCCCCCGCACGGCGAGGCCGTGATCGCAGCAACTGTGAAATCACCGGGCACGTACCCCTCGACGATCGCCCGCGAGAACGTCGTGCGCTCGGCGCAGACACCGAGTGGGTAGGCAGCGTTCTCGACGTTGACGCCCTCGATCACCACTCCGTCGCGGGTCAGCACGGCGCAGCCGACGTTGAAGTTCGAGTAGGGCGCATACGCGCGCGACGCGATCGCGTCCGCGCGCGCGAGGAGATCCTCGTCGGTCATGCTGCGAACACCTGGAAGATTGCGAACGTCACGATGGCGCCGAGGGTACCGCCGGTGACGACCTCGAGGGTGGAATGGACGCCCGACTCGACACGTGTCTGCGCGACGAGCAACGCCATGATGAAGGCAAGCGACGAGACGAGGAAGCGGTGCTCCGACCCGTCGAGCGTCAGCGTCACCGCCATCCAACCCGCGAACGCGACGGCCGCGTGACCCGATGGCCACCCACCTCGAAGCGGTGTCCCTCGACCGGAGAGCGCCTTCATCGCGATCACGAGGGCGACGACGAGGACGAGAGCTACGAGTGCGAGCTCGGCGGGCGTCTTCGAGAGCCGGTCGAGGAAGTCGTTCGAACGGTCGGCCACCTGGCCGGAGAAGACGAGGTAGCCCACGGCGAGAGCGTTGACGGAGGCAATCAGAACCGCGCCCGCCGCGATGTCCTTCGCAAGCTTCGCCATCGGATCGAACGAGGTCGACGCGATGTCGACCGCCGCCTCGATCGCAGTGTTGACCATCTCGGCGATCAACACGAACGAGATCGACAGCAACAGGACGATCAGCTCGATCTTGGAGACATCGACCGCGAGCGCCGCGAGGAGCACGACGACAGCGACGAGGAAGTGAATCCTCATGTTCCGCTGCGTGCGAAGGACGTGGATGATCCCCTCGAAGGCGACGTTGAAACTCTGGAGAATCGATGGCGGGCGCCGGCCGGGAATCGGGCTCATGCCGCGCCCTCGAGGATCTCCTGCTCGCGACGCTCCATCGCGTCGCCATGTTCGAAGCCGAGCAGGTGGAGGATCCCGTGCACGAGCGGCCAGCGCCACTCGTCGCCGACGACCTGCGGGCAGAGGACAACGTCCCCGAGCGCGCGCGGGACACCCTCCGGCAGGTCATCGAGCCCGTCGATCGGGAAGGAAAGAACATCGGTCGCCTCGTCGATTCCGAGGTGCTGGGCCTTCAGGGCGCGAATCTCGTCGGGGGGGACGAACGCGACCCCGAGCTCTGCAGCATCGATTCCCTCCTCGGCAAGGGCGTGACGGGCGAGCGCGACCGCACCGGTCTCGTCGACATCGACGCCGCTCCGGTTCGCTAGCTCAACCTCGATCACTTCTTGCGGGCGGTGCCGGTCTCTTCGGCGTGCAGCTTGTACGCCTCGACGATCCGCTGCACGAGCTTGTGCCGGACGACGTCCTCGTGCCCGAACTCGACGACCCCGATCCCGTCGACCTCCCGGAGGATGTCCCGCACCTGGATCAGCCCCGATGCCTGCTCGCGGGGGAGGTCGACCTGGGTGATGTCGCCCGTGATCACCATCTTCGAGCCGAAGCCGAGCCGGGTGAGGAACATCTGCATCTGCTCCGGCGTCGTGTTCTGCGCCTCGTCGAGGATGATGAACGAGTCGTTGAGGGTGCGGCCGCGCATGAAGGCGAGCGGTGCCACCTCGATCGTGCCGCGCTCCATGTATGCGGTCAAGCGGTCCGGATCCATGGTGTCGTAGAGCGCGTCGAAGAGGGGTCGCATGTACGGATCGACCTTCGCGAGCATGTCGCCGGGCAGGAACCCGAGCCGTTCCCCGGCCTCGACGGCGGGGCGCGTAAGGATCAGGCGGCCTACCTGCTTCTCGCTCAGCGCCGCAACGGCGAGAGCGATTGCGAGGTACGTCTTTCCCGTCCCCGCCGGGCCGATCCCGAAGGTGACGGTGCTCGAACGGATCGAATCGACGTACTTTTTCTGCGTCACGGTCTTCGGAGCGATCTTCTTGCCGCGGTGACGCCAGACGACGTCGTCGAAGATATCGCGGATATCGGCGGACTGATCGAGTGCGGCGGCGACGGCGCCGACCGTGTCCGGCCCGATGGCGTGCCCACCCTCGACGAGCTCGACGAGCTCGTCGACGACGGCGCGGGCCGCCACGACATGGCCGTCGTCGCCGTCGAGCGTGAGCTTGTTGCCGCGCAGCGAGATCGAGCAGCCGAGCCGCTCGCGCAGCGAATCCAGCACGCCGTCAGTGACGCCGGCGAGCTCCGCAGCAACTTCGTTCGGGACGACGATCACGTCTTGCATGCCGCCCAGTGTAGGGGTCGATGCGAACGGCGCCGGGGCCCCTGCCGCGGGGTTAGGTCACCGCGAGCAGATCAACCACGAAGACGAGCGGCTCGTGCGGAGCAATCACGCCGCCGGCGCCACGCGCGCCGTAGGCCATGGCGGACGGGATCGTGAGCTTGCGACGACCACCGACCTTCATCCCCTGCACGCCGGCGTCCCACCCCGGGATCACCTGCCCCTTGCCGAGCTTGAACTCGAATGTCTGTCCGCGGTTCCACGACGCGTCGAACTCCTCGCCCGTGGAGAACGCCACCCCGACGTAGTGCACCGAGACCTTGTGGCCGTTCGTGGCCTCCTCGCCGTCACCGACGACGATCTCCTCGATCCCGAGGTCGAAGGGGATGTCGCCTTCCGGCTTGTCGATCTGTGGGCGTTCGAGTGACACGTAGGACCTCCGGTCGGTGGGGCCGGTGGAGCGTAGCCGCGGGCGACGCTGCGCGGCGCTGACACGGCGCTGCGCATAGCCCCTACGCGCGACCGTCCAGGAACATGCTCAGACGTCGCCGCGTGCTCTCGTCGAACGGCTCGGCGAGGCGGCCGTTGACGGCACGACAGAGCCATCCCAGGCGGCGGGCCGTTGTCGACAGCGAGACGAGGTCGCTCGTGGTGCGTTCTCGAAACGGGGCCAGGTACGCGTCGCGGAACCGCTCGGTCGGCTCCGAGTGCTCCACGTCGTCGACGCCCCAGGCGATGACGCCGTCGAGCGTGACGGCAAGGCTGAAGAACGGATGCGAGATGCAGGCGTCGCCCCAGTCGAGGAGCAGGTAGCGGCCGTCGCGGACGAAGACCTGGGCATCGTGGAGATCGTCGTGCTGGATCGTCTCCGGGATTCCCGCCGAGGCGAGCTCCGCACACGCCTCGCGAGCCCAGGGCAACGAGCCAACGAGCCGGCGACGTTCCTCATCCGGCAGGTCGACGATCTCGTCGAGCAACGCCTCGACCTTCGCAGGGAGCACCTCGAGCCGGAGGTCGGGCACCCCGAGCGCAAGCAGCTCGACCACATCCCCGGACAGGTCGATCTGGACGCTCGCGTAGAGCGGAAGTACGTCGGCCCAGCGATCGAGGCTGCGCTCGGATGCGATCAGCTCGCGGAGTGCCTGGCAGCCATCCTCCATCAACATCCAGCCTCGCTCACGGTCGACCGCGAGCGGCGGCGGAATGCAGTCGGGCCGCCGCGACCCGAGCAGCTCGGTGAGCGCCGCCTCGTGACGCAGCGGCGCCACAACGGCCTTGAAGAACACGCTGCCGCGTTCCGTCGGGACGCGGATCACCGTCGACCAGGGTCGGTCGTGCACCTGATCGAAGTCGCCGATTGGCTCGAGCCCGATCCGGTCGAGCTGCTCACTGATCCAGGCATCCGCGCCGGAGCGCCATGCCGAGTCGAGCCACTCGGACACGAGCCGACTCGAGCTACGCGAGCTTCTCGCGGACGATCTGGCTCACAGCGGAGCCGTCGGCTCGGCCGGAGATGCGCGGCATCACGTCGGCCATCACCCGCCCGATGTCGCGGAGTGAGGTGGCCCCGACCTCGGCGATCACGTCGTCGACGATCTCGTCGAGATCATCCTCCGAGAGAGGCTCCGGCATGAACCCCTCCAGGATCTCGAGCTCGTAGTCCTCTTTGTCGGCCTGCTCCTCACGGCCGGCGGCCTCGAACGCAGCGAACGCCTCGACACGCTTCTTTCGCTCCCGCTGCAGCACCTGCAGCTCCTCGTCGTCAGACAGCGGCCGCTGCAGGTCTTTCTCCGCTGACCGGAGGCTCGAAAGGATCAGCGTCAGCGCGTCGCGGCGGTCGTTGTCCCGCGCGAGTCGCGCCTGCTTGATCTCGTCCTCGATGGTCGCAATGAGCTGCACGGTGACAGTCTGCCCGCAATTCCCGCTCAATGGAACCCGGGGAGCACTTTTCCACCGAGAACGTGCCAGTGGAGGTGGAACACCGTCTGCCCCGCACCGGGGCCAACGTTGACGATCAGGCGGTAGTCGTCGAGGCCCTCGGACGCGGCAACCCCGGCCACGAAACGCAGCATCCGGGCGGCCTCCTCGTCCGGGAACGCTGCGATGTCGCGGAACGTGTCGATGTGGCGGCGCGGCAGGACAAGCAGGTGCGTCTCGGCCAATGGGGCGATGTCGCGGATGGCGACGAAGTCGTCAGTGGCGAGGACGTGGTCGCCGCTCGCGACGAGGCGACAGAAGAGGCAGTCGGTCACAGAGCCTCCGCCAGCACTCCGTCGTCCGTCACGCCGACGGCACGAGCGCGGACGAGCGAACCGACCGGCGCATCGACGAACCAGGGCGTGTAGTCGTCCGCATACCCGAGTCCCGGCCGGTCGACGAGCACTACATCCTCGCTGCCGAAGCGGCCAGCCCAGTGAGCGCGGCACGCCGCATCGGAGGCGGCGCGCAGGCGCGCACTGCGCTCCCGCTTCACCTGCGGCGCTACGGGGTCGTCTCCTGCCGTACGCGTCCCGGGCCGAGGCGAGTACGGGAATACGTGGACCTTCGTGATCCCGACCCTCGCAATCGCGTCCAGGGTGTTCTTGAACGCATCGTCGTTCTCCGTCGGGAACCCGACGATCACGTCGGTCGTGAGGTTGAAGTCCTCGCAGCCTTCGAGGCGCCCGCGGTACTGGTCGATCGAGTAGCGGCGGCCCATCGCCCGCAGCACCGCGTCGTCGCCCGACTGCAGCGGAACGTGCAGATGACGCGCAACGGTCGGTGTTTGCCGCATCGTGTCGATCAACTCCGGAGTGACGTGGTTGATCTCGATCGACGAGAGCCTGAGTCGCGCGAGTCCGTCGATCGCTCCGGCCTCCCGGATCAGCCCGGCAAGCGTGAGTCCCGCGCCACGATCCCGGAAGCAACCGAGGTTGACCCCCGTGAGCACGACCTCGCGGTGCCCCTGGGCGACACGACGGCGAATCTCGGCCAGAACGGCGTCGGCCGTGCGGCTGCGCGTCTGTCCTCGTACGAGCGGGATGACGCAGAACGCACAGGAGAACGAGCAGCCGTCCTGGATTTTCACGAACGCGCGCACTCGTTCGAGCCGATGATCGGCCTGCATGCAGGCGATCGCCCCGACATCGCCGGCGATTGCTTCGGCGACGTCCTCGCTGTGTCGCGAGACGACCTTGATGTTCCCGGGCAATCCGGCAAATGCGCTGGTCGAGAGGTTTGCCGCGCAGCCCGTCACGAAGACGCGAGAGTGCGTACGCGCGGCCTGCGCTGCAGCCTGCCGCGATTTCGCAACGGCTTCGTTCGTCACGCAGCAGGTGTTGATCACGGCGACATCCGCCTCACGGGTCGTCTCGGTGTGCCCGTCAGCAAGCAGACGTTCACGGATCGCCTGCTCGTCGGCGAACGACACCTTGCAGCCGAGGAACCGGGTCGTGAAGGTCGTCATCGGTCTGAGAGCGTAGACGTTCGAGGGGGAAATGTGGAGAGGACGAGCGCCGCGCACTACGCTGGCGGGATGATCGGATCAGAGCCGTCGTTTCGTGCGTGTCTCGCGGGTGCGCTTGGCATCCCGGTCGATGACCTTCCGCTGCCCGAGTACGACCCGGAGATCTTCTGGCGACAGTGGCTCGCCGCACGGAACCTCGGCCTGGTGCCGATCGCCGATCCTGCCGTATTTCAGTGGCCGGGATACTGGATTGCAGCCTCCGCGGGCGCGGATGGCGGGCGCGACGCCGTGCTCATGTTCGGTGCCCCCTCCGGCCCGCTCCTCGATCCATCGGGCGTCTTCCGCCGCAACGACTCGATCGTCGAGGCTGTCGGGATTGCTCCCTTCGATCTTGGCCTCGCGCCTGCCGCACCGTACGGCGCGGTTCCCGAGGCGAACGGCACCGTCGCTGGCCTCCTCGTCGCTCCGGTCGCGACTGCTGCGCTCGTTCGTGTCGAAGAGGCACGCGCAAACGCAGGCAGAGGGCTCGAGGGAGATCGGTACGAGGTCGGTGCAGGGACGTTCTCGGGGACCGGTCGTGGGTACCAGTTGACGCTCGTCGAGGCCGAGGCGCTCGACGCGGTGCGCACCGATGGGATCGAGATCACCTGGGAGGAGGCGCGCCGGAACGTCGTGACCCGCGGGATCGGGTTGAACGCCCTTGTCGACCGGCGGTTCCGGATCGGTGAGGCCGAGTGCGTAGGAAGGCGCCTCGCCGAGCCGTGCTCGCACCTGCAGTCACTCTCTCCTGCGGGGGCGCTGCGAGCACTCGTTCGCCGGGGTGGTCTGCGCGCGGACATCCTCGGCGGCGGGACGATCAGGGTCGGCGATCCGATCGTGCCACTCGACGAGCGCGACGGAGATGCGAACGTCTAGGGCGCCCGCTCGAAGCGGTCGGCCGCCCAGCCGTCGAGAGCGACACGTTCGGTGGAGCGCCAGCCCGGCGCCGCAGGAGAGTCACTGTTCGGGTATCCGGAGGTGATCACGACGCCACTGTCGAGACGCGCAAGGATCCGGTCGACGGGAGCGAGAAGAACGTTCGCGACCGTTGTCGCCATCACGGGGAGCGCGTCGACCTCACCGTCGAGGAGCGCGACGTCCATCGTGACGCCGTTGGCGGCAGCATTTGCGATCGTTGTCTCAATCGCGATCGGGTCGTTGTCGACGGCACGGATCGGGCCGAATCCGAGGCGCGCGGCAGCGATTGCGAGCACTCCCGAGCCGCAACCGATGTCGAGCAACGGGCTGCGCTCCGCGCGCGCCAGGAGCTCGATGCAGGCCCGTGTCGTCGGATGCGCGCCTGTCCCGAACGCGCGGCCCGGGTCGATGACAACGGCTCGTTCTCCTGGCTCTGGCTGTTCCCACGGCGGCCCGATCCAGAGGCCGCCAACCCGCGCGGGCTTGTGAAAGACCCGCCACGCTTCTTCCCATCCCGGCTCGACGAGCGTCACCTCAACGTCAGAGAACGCTGCCTCGATCGCGGCGACCGCGCTCTCGTCGACGTAGAAGGACAACGTGAGCGTCCGGCCGTCCTCGGATTCCTCGAAGCCACCGGGTGCGAGATCGAGCGCGAGCGCCCAGGCCTCTTCGGCTCGCTCCACAGGTACGTGCACGGAGGCGCGAACAAACCGATCCGTCACCGTCATCGTCAGCGGAAGGCGTTCTTGATTCGCCCGAAGAACCCATCGTCTTCCTCATCGTCCCGGTAGGGCTCATCGCCGAGGGCCTCGCCGAGTTGCTCAACGAGCGTGCGTTGCTCTTCATCGAGCCGCCGTGGCACGTGAACGCGAATGTGCGCGTGAAACGCGCCGCGACGGCGTCCTTCGAGGGACGGCATGCCTTGCCCACGGAGAATGACGATGTGATCGGGCTGCGTGCCTGCGGGAACCTCAACATCGATCTCGCCCGCTGGGCCGGGGACAGTGAGGGAGGTACCGAGTGCTGCCTGGGTCATCGTGAGCTCGACCGCCGTGTGAAGGTTGGCGCCGTCACGCTCGATCCCCGGGATCGGCGTCACACGCACCTGGACGAAGAGGTCGCCGTTCGGGCCACCGAGCGCACCAGCATGGCCTTCGTTTCGCACCCGGATCCGCTGCCCATCGTCGATTCCGGCCGGGATGTCGATGTCGATATCGCGGTCGTGGAGCGTGCGGCCGATCCCATCACACGTTTCGCACGGCGTCTCGACGATGCTGCCGATGCCCTCGCACCGCGAGCAGGTGCCGGTGCGGACGAACTGGCCGAACACGCTCTGGGAGACCTGCTGGACGCGGCCGGCGCCGGCGCACACATCGCAGATGCGGGGAGATGTTCCTGGTGCCGCCCCGTTGCCGTCACACGTCTCACAAACCTGGGCGACGCGGGTCGGGACGCTGACCGTGACGCCGGTAAAGGCTTCGGCGAGCGTGATCTCGGCGCTCGCGGTGACATCCCCGCCGCGGCTCGGGCCGCCCGGATGCGCAGCCTGCCCGAAGAGCGACTCGCCGAAGAAGGCACCGAAGATGTCCGAGAGATTGCCGAGGTCGAAGTCCGCCGGCGCGAACCCGCCACCGCGTAGTCCTTCGCGCCCGTAGCGGTCGTACGTGGCGCGACGCTCCGGGTCAGAGAGCACCTCGTACGCCTCGGCTGCCTCGCGGAACCGCTCCTCTGCGTCAGGGGCCTCGGAGACGTCGGGATGGAGCTCGCGCGCGAGCTTCCGGAAGGCGCGTTTGATGTCGGCATCCGGGGCGCCCCGGTCGACGCCGAGGATCTCGTAGTAGTCGCGTTCGGCCGTCGCCATCAGAGAGTCGAGGGTACCGGCAGCCGCCGACGTGAAGTCCCGACAAGGACGCGTCGGTGGGCGGCCTACTTCAGCTTCGTGACCTTGACGACGAACGTCAGCCGGGCGGTTCCCGCCTTCCCGACGACGCGCCAGCAGCCGACGGTCGGGAAGGTGAGAGCGGTGGGTTGGAAACCGAGACCGTAGCCGGAAGGAATAGACGCCTGAAGCGGTGTGGCCGCGCGGTCAAGTCTGCGACCGGCGATCACGAGCTTGTTCGCGCTGCCGACCCACCAGCCCACTTTCGTTCGTACGGTTCCGTCGCGATTGATGGTTGCCATGGAGCCGCCATCGGCGAGTGTTCCCGCTCGCAGGACACCGTCGGACCAGTTCAAATGCACGCGCAGGCTTCCCGTTCCGAAGTTGAAGCCGTTCCTGCCGAAGCCTGCATCCGGCTTCACCGTCCGGGTCGGAACCGTCGCGGCGCACGAGGCGCCTCCCGAGGTCGACGCCGATTGCATGACAGCTCCGGCCGCGTCGCGCGCTCCAGTCGTGGATCCCGCGAACGCGAACAGGACGACACCGATGTGCGCACCTACTCTCGCCGGCCTACTCGTCATGGAGCGCTACTCATCCTCGTAGACATCCTCGACGAGGCGCGAGAGCTCGAACGCTGCGGTTCGGACCGCACGGATCGCCTTGTCGTAGTCCATCCGCAGCGGGCCGAGGAGGGCTACGGACCCGAGCGATCGGCTGGCGATCCCGTATGTGGCACCGACGTACGAGACGTCATGCAGTTGCCCGCCGTCGACTTCGGGGCCGACCCGCACGACGGTACGTCGCGGGTCGAGGGCGTCGGAGAGGAGCTCGAGGACGGCGGCTCGCCGTTCGAGGACATCGAGGAGGTGCTGGCAGGCCTCCAGTTCGGCGCCGCGAGCCTCGCCGAGCAGGCCTGCTGCACCGCCAACATAGAGCTGTGGGCCATCGGCGGCGACGGCGTCGACGAATGCCGTCCGGATCCTGATCAGGAACGATCGCTCGCGATGAGGGAGTGCGGGATCCTCGAGCCGGCGGCGGAGCGTCGCCGACCCGAGTCGGAGACCGATTACCTGCTCCTCGAGATAGCTTCGGGCCCAGTCGACGAGCCCCGGGTCGACGGGCTGATCCAACTCGAGCACTCTCTTCGTAACGCCACCTGTCGAGGTGATGACGACAACGATCACGGCGCGCGGCTGCAGCTGGAGCACATCGACATGCCGCACCGATGCGGATTCGAGCGCCGGTGCCGAGACGAGAGCGAGGAGCCGCGTCGCCTGGGAGAGCGTCTCGGTCGTCGACCGGAGAGCCTCCTCGAGCTCACTCCGGACGGCCGCGACATCGACCGTGGGCGGATCCGGCCGCTCGTGAATCGAGTCGACGAGCTGTTCCGCGTAGACCCGGTACCCGTTCTCGGTGGGCACGCGACCCGCAGAGGTGTGCGGATGCGTCAGGAGGCCGAGAGCCTCGAGCTCGGCAAGCTCGCTGCGCACCGTCGAGGAGGAGACGTCCATGCCTGGTTGCTCGACGAGCGATTTCGACCCGACGGGCTGGCCGGTCGCGACGTGCTCCTCGACCACCCGCCGCAGGATCTCGCGCCTGCGGGAGGAGAGCTGTTCCATGAACGGTCGATTCTACCGCGCAGTCACAGCTGCCTCACGACCGCGCGGCGTAGACGACGCGCACGAACGGCCATTCGGCCCGAAGCCAGTCGCTCACGGCCAGCCACAGAGGCCGGTCGAGAGGTGCGTGGCCCGCTGTAACCCATGAGCGAACGGACGCGTCATGCTCGATCGAATCGGACGATCTGTCAGCGTCCGGTGTTCCGACCGGATAGATGTAGACGCAACCGATCACGTCGCCCGTGGAGCGCTCGAGAACCGTGTACGTGAATCCTCTTCGTGCTTCGAAGTCCCGAGCGTGCATCTCGAGGTCGGCCAGGTTCTCGGCGAGGGTCATCGCGTGCGGCCACGACCGGCCGACGAACCCAGGCGTCCCATGGATGTGCTCCATCGACGACGTCCACGCTCGATAGTCGGCCTCGTTGTGCAGCGGGCCGAGCGGCTCGAGCGCGAACTCCGGCGTTTCGAGCCGCAGCGGCAGCACGAAGTCGGCGGGAACGAATGGTCGGTCGGCCTCGATTCCCGGACGCTACCCGAGCCCGGTGCCAACGCGGCGGCGCTCAGGCCAGCAGCTCGGACGTAACTCCCCCGCCGAGGAAGCGGCCGCGCCACGTGAGCGACAGGAACGGCCCACCGTCCGGATCCTGCGTGTCGTCTACGACGGCGAGACCGCCCGCCACCATCCGCTCCAGGCCGATGGGATCGACAGCCGCCTCCAGCCCATCCAGCGGAACGGGCTCGTCGAGACGCAAGCCCAGCATCAGCCGCTCCTGCGCCTTCGTCAGCGAGTCGAGCTGCTCCAGCTCCCGCGGCGGCTCGCCTCCAGCACCGAGCGCACCGATGTAACGGCCGATCGAGGCTCCGTTTCGCCGACGCTGCTCGCCGAGGGTCGACACTGCCCCGATCCCGACACCGAGGTAGTCGCGTCCCTGCCAGTAGCCTAGATTGTGGTGTGCGCGGAGGTCACGACCCGCCGACCGGTCGCCCGAAAGGCAGAAATTTGCCGTCTCGTACCAGCGATAGCCCGCACCGGTGAGCGTCTCGACGACGCGCTCGAAGTACCCCTCCATCGCCTCCGACTGGCACACGAGCTCGTCGCCCCAGGCATGGGTGAACCGCGTGCCGGGCTTGGCCTCGAGCTCGTAGAGGGAGAGGTGCTCTGGCGCGAGCGCAAGAGCCTCCGCGAGATCATGGTCGAGGTCGGAGGGCTCCTGGCCCGGGATGCCGTAGATGAGGTCGAGTGAGATGTTGTCGAAAGAGGCATCACGAAGAGTGTGAACTGCACGTCGGACGTCGTCCGGCCCGGCAACACGCTCGAGCACGTCGAGGAGCCGTGGAGCGAAGGTCTGGGCTCCGAGGGAGATCCTGTTCACCCCACCGTCGCGCAGGAGCGCGGCCAACTCCGGGGTCACCGTCTCCGGGTTCGCCTCCACGGTCACCTCTGTAGCGAACGGCAGCGCCGCGAGAACCCTGCCGAGCGCGTCGGGCTCCGTGAAGGTCGGTGTCCCGCCACCGATGAACACGGTTTCAACGGGGTCTGCAAGAACCGAGCTCTCGCGTTGCAGCTCGGCGATCAGAGCGTCGACGTACGCGCCGTGCTGATCGGCCCGGCCGACCACCGTGACGAAGTCGCAGTAGCCACACCGGTGCACGCAGAACGGAAGGTGAACGTACAGATGCTCGGCCCCCTCACGATTCGTCATCGCGCATCACCACCATTGGCGCTATACGTGTCAAGCAACCTCCGAGGCGCGCGCTCGACCCAGGCATCCTCGACCAGCTCGCGAACGAGTCGCTCGCTCGCCCGGGGTAGGGCAACGAGCACCATCGGCGAGTTGTCGTAGTGCGGCGTCAGGAGGAGGAAGTCGTCGGCTCCGCGCCGCAGCGGTTGTTCCTCGGGACCGCAGCGAATAGCGAGCGTCTCTCCGTCCTCCCGCAGACGACCCATGAACTTCCCATTCACGCGCATCGCCGGCGTCCCGTACGCGGTTCCAACCTCGACGGCTGGGAAGGCGATCCCGATTGCGACAACGTCGTCCCAGGTCATACAGCGTCCTCGATCAGACGGGCGATGTGAGAGGCCAGCTGGGGTGGCGCCTCGTGTGTCGCATCGAGATGCACACCGAAGCGATCGTCCGCCAGCGCACCGACGCACCGCTCGACCCGAGCGAGGGCCCACGATTCGTCGGAAGCCCGAGCGCGCAGCCGTTGGGTGACAACAGCCGCCGGCGAGACTAGCGACACATGAACCACACGCACGCCCGAGCGCCGGATTCCACCGACCGTCTCGTCGAAATAGCCCGTATCGAAAACCGTCATCGGGACGACGATCGCCCCGCGCCTCTCACCGGCGAGCGAGACAACGCCAGCTCGCGTCATCTCACGCCATGCTGGGATGTCCTGGAAGTCGTCCGTGTGCTCGTCGGCCGGAACGACGCAACGCAGAAGCCCACCAACGAGCTCCGGGTCGAAAAGGATCGCATCCGGCAAACGACGCAGGAGCTCCACCGCCACCGCTGTCTTCCCGACCCCGAAAGCGCCGTTGATCCAGACGACGAGCGGCTCGGGGCCGACCGCCACGCGTTACTTCTTCTTGTCACCGTCGAGGTTGAGCACCGCGAGGAAAGCCTCCTGCGGCACCTCGACTCCGCCGACCTGCTTCATCCGCTTCTTACCCTTCTTCTGCTTCTCGAGGAGCTTGCGCTTGCGCGAGATGTCACCGCCGTAGCACTTCGCGAGCACGTCCTTGCGGCGCGCCTTGACGGTCTCACGGGCGATCACGCGCGAGCCGATAGCCGCCTGGATCGGAACGTCGAACATCTGCCGCGGGATCTCCTCGCGCAGCTTCTCGACGAGCAGGCGCCCCCGGTCGTAGGCGAACTCGCGGTGGATGATCAGCGAAAGCGCATCGACCGGCTCGCCACCCACGAGCACATCGACCCGAACGAGCTTCCCGCTCTGGAAGCCGGAGAGGTCGTAGTCGAAGCTCGCGTATCCGCGGGTGCGTGACTTGAGCTGGTCGTAGTAGTCGAGCACGACCTCGGCGAGCGGCAACTCGTAGATCAGGTGGACGCGCTCGGGCGAGAGGTACTCGAGATGGTCGAAGGTGCCGCGGCGCTCGTTGTTCAGCTCCATGATCGTGCCCACGTACTCTTTCGGGACGATGATCGATGCGCGGATGTAAGGCTCCTCGACCTCCTCCAGCTCGGCCGGCATCTCGGACGGGTTGTGTACCTCGCGCCACTCGCCGTTCCGCTCGAGCACGCGGTAGGCGACGTTCGGTGCCGTCACGATCAGATCGAGATCGAACTCGCGCTCGAGCCGCTCGCGCACGATCTCCATGTGCAGCAGCCCGAGGAAGCCGCAGCGGAAGCCGAAGCCGAGCGCCTGCGACGTCTCGGGCTCGTAGAAGAGTGCCGCGTCATTGAGCTTGAGACGCTCGAGGGCGTCCCGCAGCTCAGGGTACTCGTCGGAGTCGCTCGGAAAGAGGCCGGCGAAGACCATCGGCTTGACTTCCTTGTAGCCGGGCAGCGGCTCCTTCGCAGCTGCCCCCCGGCGCGTCGTCAGGGTGTCGCCGACGCGCAGCGCGGAGACGTCCTTCAACCCCGTGATCACGTAGCCCACCTCGCCCGCAACGAGTGCCTCGACCGGGACGCGCGACGGCGACATGAACCCGAGCTCCTCGGCGTCGAACTGGGTGCCGAGCGCCATTGCGCGAAGAGGCGCTCCCGTCTCGAAGCTCCCGTCGACGACACGGATGAACGCGATCACACCCCGATACTGGTCGTACGATGAGTCGAAGATGAGCGCGCGAGCCGGCGCGTCGGGATCGCCCTCGGGCGCTGCGATCCGCTCGACGATGGCGTCGAGCACCTGGTCGACGTTGATCCCCGTCTTCGCCGAGATGCGGACGACATCGGCAGCTTCGCCTCCGAGCAGTTGCGTCACCTCGTTCGCTGCGCCGTCGGGATCGGCGGAAGGCAGGTCGATCTTGTTGACGACGGGGACGATCTCGAGGTTGTTCTCGATCGCGAGGTAGGCGTTCGCGAGCGTCTGCGCCTCGATCCCCTGCGCCGCGTCGACGACGAGCACGGCCCCTTCGCAGGCCTGGAGCGACCGCGACACCTCGTACGTGAAGTCCACGTGGCCCGGCGTATCGATGAGGTTCAGCTGGTGGCCCTTCCAGGCAACGCGCACCGCCTGTGCCTTGATCGTGATCCCCCGCTCGCGCTCGAGATCCATCGAATCGAGCAGCTGCTCGCGCATGTCGCGCTCGGCAACGGTGTCCGTGAGCTGGAGAATCCGATCGGCCAGGGTCGATTTCCCGTGGTCGATGTGGGCGATGATGGAGAAGTTGCGGATGCGGCTCTGGTCCATGGGAATCAGGCCCGGATGCTAGCTGTCATGCGGTTTTGCCTGGATCTCGGCGCTTCTCGCGGGACGCTGATTTTGCTGTTGATGCCTTAGAAGTCACGTTTTCGCGTCCTGGTGAGGTCCCGGTGAGGTCTCGCCACGGAGGGCGGATAGACGACGGCCCGCGTTCGCAGCGCGGGCCGTCTGGTGGTTCTCGGCGTGGGCCTGGTGGTGCAGGCGTTGCGCCGGGGTGAGCGTAGCCCGCCGACGGCGGCGCCGGAGCGTGTTCGCTGTGTGCGTGGCTGGCGGGGCCAGTCGTGCAAGAAGCGGACGTGTGTGATCAGCGGGGTTGTGTGGGCTCGGGACTGGCGTCGGGTGCTGTTCGAGGCGTTACAGGCTCCTGGTGTTCCGGTGATGCTTTCTGCGGTGACTTCTCCGGGGGTGAAGGAGCTTCCGTGGGACGAGAGATTCTGTTCGCGTCGAGGGCCTTATGTGCACAGCTCGCGGGTCGGCTGCCGGGTCGATAGGGACGCGTTGATGGCTTGGTCGATCGATGTGTCGCGTCGGTGGAAGCGGCTTCACAACGCTGCCAGGAATGCGTGCAAGCGCGAGATGGGTCGGTGCTTGCCGCTGGCGACTCGGGCGTGGGAGCCGCAGGCGCGAGGGCCAGGACACGTGCACCCGGTGTTTCACTTGTATTCGCCGGCTGATGAGGCGGTCGGGCGCTGTTACCTCAGGCACCTCGCTCGGCTCGCTCCGCGCCATGGGTTCGGGTTCGTGGGCGAGAAGAAGGGCAAGAGCATGCAGATCACGTCGGGTGACCGAGCGGCGGCGTATCTCTCGAGCTACTTCGTGCGTAGCAAGGGGACGAAGGCAACCTTGCAAGAGAACGCGCGCAATCCTCATCTGCCGCGGATGCTGATCTGGGTCTCCCCCACACTCACTGGCGCGACGGGGATCACGATGCGCAACCTCCGCCGCTGTAGGCAACTGTGGGTAGTACGGATGGGATTCCTCGACCCGCCGGTGTGGTCGGGTGTCGAGCTAGCGCAGATCGTGTTGCTGGCGGGGCCGTGGCCGGTGCGGGGGCCGTGAGGGGCGCGCCGCGTTCCCGCCCGCAGGGCGGTCGTGGCGCGCCATCACGGCCAGCGCCCATCCTCGGTCGACACAACGAATCAACGGTTGTTAGGATGACGACAATGGCTGCCGGTGATCAATGCGACCTCCTCTGCCTCGACCTTGACGTAGCGGAAGCGGTGAGGGCGAGGGCACTGCGGCGACAGGACGAGATTCGAGATGCGGCAGAGCGTGTGCGGGGGTTCAGTGATCCCACGAGGCTTTCGCTCGCTGCTGCTCTTGCGGAAGCGGACGAGCTTTGTGTCTGTGACCTGGCGTGGATTTCGGGTCGATCGCAGAATCTCGTTTCGCATCACCTCCGCACGCTCCGCGTGCATGGCCTCGTCGCGTCGAGGCGTGATGCCAAGATGGTCATGTACTCGTTGACCGCCCCCGGTCGAAGGCTTCTCGACGCGGTACTCGCTGCGGAGGTGGCTCGATGAGTACGACTGTCCGCGAACTGAAAGTCATTGGCCAACCGTCGTCTCAGCCGATGGAGTCGGAGGAGTGGCTCCGTGCGGCGCGGCGCGCGCGGATGCTGTCCTGGCTCTCGCTCGCGTGGATGGGCACCGAAGGACTCGTCGGGATCGCAGCAGGTGTCGTCGCCGGCTCGATCGCGCTCACGGGGTTCGGGATCAACTCGTTCGTTGAAGGCTTCGCCAGCGTCGTGATCGTCTGGCGTTTCACGGGCCCGCGCCTCCACTCACGGAAGGCAGAAGCGCAAGCGCACCGGATCGTCGCGATCCAGTTCTTCATCCTGGCCCCTTACGTCGTGTACGAGGCGATCGGCAAGCTCCTTCACACCGACCACCCGAGCACAAGCTGGGTCGGGATCATCCTTGTAACCACGAGCGCCATCGGAATGCCGCTCTTGGGCCGCGCAAAGCAACGACTCGCTCACACACTCGGTTCCGGCGCGACTCACGGCGAAGGGACACAGAACGTGCTCTGTGGCTACCTGTCCCTCGCAGTGCTAGCCAGCCTGCTCGGAAACACGCTCCTCGGCCTGTGGTGGCTGGATCCCATCGCTGCGCTGGCGATCGCGGGGATCGCCGTCCGAGAGGGCGTACTCAGCTGGCGCGGCGAGAGTTGCTGTTCTGCCTGCTAACGCGCACAAGCGGCCACGGAGGAAGTAGCACATGGACGCCATCACCTGGTTCGGCGCCGCAGCGGTGACGTTCATGATGCTGATGTACGCGCTCGAGAACCGCGGTAATGGGTTCGTTCTCGCGTTCGCTTGCGGCTGCGCCTTCTCAAGTGTTTACGGCTTCCTGGCGGGCGCCTGGCCGTTCGGTGTAGTCGAGGCGATCTGGGCGTTCGTCGCGGTGCGTCGGTACACGACCGCTCGGCGCGAATCGTTCGCGGCTCCCCCCTGAGCGCCGACTTGACTACGTATAGCACCGTGGCAACGAGCGTATTCAGGCGCATGAGCGGCTCGGGGCCGACCCCGGCGGTCTACGGCTCTTCGCCGAAGTAGTCGTTGTCCAGACGTTTGACCGCGTACGTCTCGCGGTCGCTAACCCCGACGTTGTGGTCGATCATCAGAGCGGCAAGTTGAGCGCCGTCGATGAGAACCACGCGCGGCGAGACGCTGGCGGCATAGTCTCGCGCCTCGGCGGAGAAGGCCGACGCGGTGAAGATGATTCCTTTCGAGGCTCGTGCACCCTGCAGCGCGCCGACGAATCCTTGAACTACCGGGCGCCCGACCGTCGCTTCCCACCGCTTTGCCTGGACATAGACGACATCGAGCCCCAACCTGTCCTCACGGATCACGCCGTCTATCCCGGCGTCGCCGCTGACACCGGTTCGGAGTCGAGAGTGCTCCGTACCATCTCCATATCCCATGGCGTGAAGCACGTCGAGGACGAGGTCCTCAAATGCTGTCGGGGAGACGGTCGCGATTCTGTCCCGCAGTTCGGCGATCAAAGCTTCGCGTAGCTCCTGGTAGGCGACATCGATTCGTTCTTCGGGAGTTGCCGTGTCGGTGACTTCGGACTGCACGGTAACTCCGACGTTGCCTCCCGCTGACTTCCCGCTGCCCGCCTTTCTGAACTCGGCGAACTCGGGGAACTGCGAAAGCACGCCGAGGTCCACTCGCACGGGATTCGCCACCAGTACCTCCTGCCCACGCGGCGTGATCACGTACACCGAGCGTCGTAGCCGTTCGAGCAGGCCGACGCGGTACAGGTAGGTCCCGGCCCATCCAACTCGGTTATCGAACGTCCTCGCCAGACCACTTGGAAGTCTTTCGGCGAGTTCCTCCTCTGTTAGCTTTCGCGGAGGTCGAACCGAACGGCGCGCGAGACCGTCGCGTGAAGCTGCCGTCCCTGGTTCGGGACGAGCCCGATCCGCCGGACGCGGCCGAGACGGTGGCGATGCTTTCGCAGCTGACCCATCGGTGGCGGCTGGCGTTCGTGACGACAGAGCAAACAGGGATGCGAGTTGGTGAGATCGCCTCGGTCAAGTGGCGGGACGTCGACGTGAGTGGCTGCCGGTTCCGGATGCGGCGTCGTGACACGAAGACGAATCGTGCGAAGTGAGTCCCGGTTCCTGGTTGGCTGATAGACGAGAGCGCCGCGTCGTGCCCGCCGGAGGATCGCCTCGCAGATCAAGACGTGTTCGTGAAGGTCGATGAGGCCGGTCTCAGGAACGCCATGATCCGAGCGTGCAAGTCGGCCGAGATCGCCGGCTACTCCCCCCACTCGCTCCGGCATCGGCGCATCACGATCTGGCATTAGCAGGCGTTCCGATGCGCGAGATTCAGGAGCGGGTCGGGCACTCGCGAGCATCGATCACGCTCGACGTCTACAGCCACGTGATGCCGGTTTCAGAGGTCCCGGTGGACGAGCTACTGGCGCTTCTTCGTCGTCCTCGTGAGGTCTCGGTGAGGTCTCGACGGTGATTGCGGTGAATCCGTCCCTGCAAATTGCCGCTTTCTGCGGATGCGGCTCTGGTCCATGGGAATCAGGCCCGGATGCTAGCTGTGATGCGGTTTTGCCCGGATCGACGGGACACGGGACGAAGGCGCCGCCCGGGGCGTCCCACCGAGCAGTGCTGCGACGAGCCGAGAGCGCTCGCCAGGTCGAGCACGAGAGCGTTCGACGCCCTAGGGTTCGCTGCGCGTGGGGGCACAGGAATCATCAGTCGAGGTCGGCTCCGCCAGTCACGTGCCAACGGAGGGCGAGGCGCTTCGGTTCTGGCTGAAGCTCGGAATGATCAGCTTCGGTGGTCCAGCGGGGCAGGTGGCGATCATGCACGACGAGCTGGTGGAGA
>JANOFZ010000109.1:0-4607 GCA_031413935.1 Thermoleophilia bacterium
TGGGCGTCGCCAATCGAGACGAGGCGTTCGAGGGCACCAGAGACGAGCCAGGCATCGGCGTTGATGATCAGCGCCCAGCGGCTCGGCGAGGACGCCTCGAGACCCCGTTTCCACGCCGCGGCAAGGCCGAGGTTCTCCTGCTCGACGAGATACACGTCGGGAAACCGATCGTGGACGAACGAGACGGTGGAGTCGCTCGAGCCGTTGTCGACCACGACAGTCTTCGTTCCGGACAGGCTGCCAAGGCAGTGCTCGATCCAGGGCATGGCGTTGTAGGTCGCGACGACGGCGACGACGTCATCCATGCTCGACCTCGGGTCGCGCGCCCCCGCGGATCGATTCCCAGAGCAAGATCGCACCTCCCGGGGCGGCGAGCGCGAGGGTGACGAGGAAGAAGAGAAAGCCCGCGGCGAATGCGGCGTCGGCGTCAACGCCGACGCTACCGAGGAAGCTGACGAAGAAGGCCTCCCGCACCGCGAACCCGTTCAGAGTGAAGGGCACGAGGAGGACGAGGAAGAAGAGCGGTCCCATCACGTAGTAGATCCGCGGGCCGAGGTCGATCCCGACGGCCTTGCACGAAGCCCAGATGGAGAGGATCCGCACCGCCTGGATGAAGGTCGTGAAGAGGAACACCTTCAGGAGCAGTCGTGGATGCCCACGGTAGTGGTGCACACCTTCGTAGAACGCTCGCAGAGGCCGCTCGAGGCGGGCGCGTGCGAGCAGCGGCCGCAAACGAGAGAGCAGCGGTCGGGCGGACCGCGCAAAGAACATGATGATCAGCAGGATCGTCCCGAAGACGAAGGCGCCCTCGATCCATAGGTACGCGCTGACGTCATAGTGTCCGATCGCGAGCAAGAAGCCGAAGGCGCCGAGCAGCACGGTCGCTGCTCCTCCGAGCCCGCGCTCGAGCACGACGATCGCCGTGATGTCTCCGGCCCGCCCGACATGCCGTTTGGAGGTCTCGAAGATCCGCACCGCGTCGCCTCCGATCGCCGTCGGAAGAACCTGACCGGCGGTGTACGAGACGAAGTACGCGCGCGTGAGCCACCAGAAACGGTCGATGATCCCCTGTGCGGTGAGCAGCCACTGCCACCGCAACGCCATCGGGAGCGCTGTCACGATCATGATCGTGACGGAGAGGCCGAACCACCAGAGGTTGGCTGACTTGAGCACGTCCCACGTCTTCGGGATGTCGATCTTGAGGAGGATGTACGCGACGGCGAGCGACGTCAGGACGACCCCGAGCAGGATCCGGACGGGGCGCTTCACGTGCGAGAGTCGAGGGACACGCGGAGTCTTCATGCGGTGAACCGCTCGTGCACGCGCCGGACGGCGTCGATCGCATCGAGGATGTCGTCGTCCGAGTGCGCCGGCGATAACGGGAGCGACAGCACTTCGCCGCCGGCGCGCTCGGCGACCGGCAACGGCGGCTGTGAGGGGTAGCGATCGCGGAACCAGGTCAGCTTGTGCACCGGGAGGAAGTGGATGCTCGTGCCGATCAGCTCGTCGCCGAGGACGCGCTGATAGGCGTCTCGATCGGCACCCGCACCGGCGGCGTCAATCCGGACGACGTACAGGTGCAACGCGTGCGTATCGCGCGGGTCGCGCGCGAGCGGCGTGATCCCGGCGAGATCGCCGAGGCCCTCGTCGTAGAGATCGAACTGCCTCTGCCGGATGCGCGCGTGCTCCTCGACTCGATCGAGTTGAACGAGAGCGATTGCCGCGAGCACATCGGAAAGGTTCGCCTTGAACCCGGCCGTCACCTGGTCGTAATGCGACCCGTCGCCGCGACGCGTCAGCCGCATGTTCCGGATTGCCTCGGCGACGTCGTCGCGATTCGTCGCAACGAGGCCCCCCTCTCCGGCGGCGATGTTCTTCGTCGCATACAGCGAGAAACAGGAGGCGTCGGAGATGCTTCCGATCTTGCGACCGCGGTAGGCGCTCTCGGCCGCGTGCGCCGCGTCCTCGACGACGGGGAGACCGAGCGCGATGATCGGGTCGAGATCGGCCACCTGCCCGGCGAGATGAACGGGCAGGATCGCCTTCGTGCGCTCGGTGACGAGCGCGGGAACGAGATCGGGATCGATGTTGAGATCGGTGTCGCGCACGTCGCAGAAGACGGGCGTCGCGCCACAGTGCTCGATCACGTTGGCGGTCGCCGGCCAGGTGATCGGGCTGGTGATCACCTCATCTCCCGGGCCGACGCCGACCGCGAGCAGCGCCAGGTGGAGCGCGGCCGTTCCGGAGGCGACCGCAAGAACGTGCTCCGCCTCGAGATACGTGGCCATTCGCTCCTCGAGCAACGCGGCACGAGGCCCGGTCGTCAACCAGCCCGATCGGAGCGTCTCGGTGACAGCAGCGATCTCCTCCTCCCCGATCGCGGGAGGCTGGAAGCCGAGCCGGGTGCTACGCGGGGGTCGCATCGACAACGAAGCGTACGGTCTCCGCCGCACGTCGGGCCCGCGCGAGTGCGTCATCGCGATCAACGCCGGCCGCCAGGATTGCACCGGCCCGGTCGGCACCACGCCGCAGCGGCCCGAAGCGCCATCCGGGTTGCCGGTACGTCCTGACCCATTCGACCCCGTCCATCTCGCCCGCATCCTCCACCCCCTCGATCGCCCGTAGCACTCCTTCGGGAGCCACGAGGAAGAGGACGCACGCCCCACCGACCCGCTGCCTTTGTGACAAATCGTCACAAATTGGGTCTGCGGGGGTCGACTCCGCGTCGGAGCTCCCGGCGGCGTCGGCACGGGCACCTTGTGACACATCGTCACAAGGATCGCCCAGGGCAAACGAGATTGCGAGGTCATTGAGGTCGACGCCGACTGCAGCTCGGCAGAGCTCCGCATCGTGGCCGCCACCGAGGCGCGCGGCGACCTCGACGACGTAGGCATACCCGTCGGAACCGAGCCGGAGCTGCGTGTAGCTCGGGCCGTTCATGATCCCGAGCGCCTCGACGGCGGCGCGCGCTGCCTCGATCGCGCCCTCCGTCGCGTTCATGCTCGGCCAGGCGTGCGCCAGGGCGACGCCGAAGGCGGGCGGATCGGCGAGCAGCCTGTCCGTCACGGTGAGCGGGATGAAGACGCCGTCAATCGAGATCGCGTTGACGGTCAGCTCGGGTCCATCGATCAGCTCCTCGACGAGCGCACCGCCCCCACGGGACTCGGCCGTTGCGGCCGCGACCGCTGCGGCCAACCCGGAGCGCTCAGGGACGAGCGTGAGGCCGCGTTGGCCCTGGCGGTCGGGCGCCTTGACGACACAGGGGAACGGGATCTCCGGATCGGTGGCCGAGAACGTCTGCGGCTGGAGGACACCGACAGATGCGAACCGCTCACGTTGCCGCGTCTTCGTCGTCGCGAGAACCGCCGTGGCGCCGTCGATGGGATGCGGTACGCCGAGGTGCTCGGCCACCCGGGCAGCGATCCCTACGGGCCAGTCGGCGCCTGGTGAGATGAGGCCGTCCACCGAGCGCGCCCGAGCGAGCCGCTCCACGGCCTGTTCGTCTTCCGACGAGATCAAGGCCCGCTCGGTTGCGAAAGCGAACCCCGGAGCAAGCGGGTCGCGATCGACCGCGATCACAGTCAGCTCGCGGGCAGCGGCGGCCTCGAGCAGGCCGAGCTGCGCGACGCCGGCGCCTAGGACGAGGAGACGTGCTGGCTGTGACCGGCGATGCTCCGCCACCAGGCCTCGTTCTCGCGGTACCAGGCGACGGTCTGCTCGAGGCCGTCTGCGAAGGTCGTGCGGGCCCGCCACCCGGTGAGAGCAGCCATCTTGTCGGTCGAGCCGATGTGGCGATCGACCTGTCCGAGCCGCTCGGGGACATGCACCTTGGCGGACTGCGCCTCGCCGACGCAATCGAGCACGAGATCCGCGATGTCGGCCACGGAGATGTCCACACCCGTTGCGACGTTGACGACCTCGCCCGCGAGCCTGTCGATCGGCGTCTCGATCAGCGCCTCGATCGCCTCGGCATGATCGTCCACGTACAACCAGTCCCGACTCGCGTGCCCGTCCCCGTGGATCGTCAGCGGCGCGCCGGTGAGCGCCTGCGTGATGAACCGCGGCACGACCTTCTCCGGGTGCTGGCGGGGCCCGTAGTTGTTGAACGGCCGCACGATCACGATCGGTAGGTCGTAGGTGACGTAGTAGCTGTACGCGAGCCTGTCGCCGCCGGCCTTCGTAGCGGCGTAGGGGCTGCGCGGCTCGAGCGGGTGTCGTTCGTCCATCGGGTCGGTCTCGGCGGTGCCGTACACCTCGCTCGAGGAGATGAGAATGAATCGCTCGACGGGCGTGCGGCGGATCGCGTCGAGCAGGATCTGCGTACCCTCCACGTTCGTCGTCACGAACTCCGACGCCCCCTCCTCGATCGACTTTTCGACGTGTGACTCGGCGGCCGCGTTGACGATCACGTCGACCCCCTCGACGAGGTCGGCGACGAGCGAAACGTCGCGGATGTCGCCATGAACGAACGAGAGACGCTCGTGGTCGAGGACGTCGGCGAGGTTCTCGAGGTTCCCCGCGTAGGTGAGCGAGTCGAGCGAGAGCACCTCGTAGCTCGTGTTCGCCAGCAGGTGGCGGATCACGTTGGACGAGATGAACCCGGCGCC
>JANOFZ010000110.1:0-2576 GCA_031413935.1 Thermoleophilia bacterium
ATGAATGCGCGGATCACCTTCTCGGGCGTTAGCGGGCACTCAGCGCGACCCTGGACGGCCGAGAACGCGATCGAGAAAGCGATCGCCGGACTCGCTCCCATTGCGGCACTCGAGCGACGGGAGGCGATCGTCGGCGGGTTGCCGTTCTACGAGGTCGCTTCGATCACGCAGATCGAAGGTGGGATCGCCACGAACGTGATTCCCGAAAGCGCCGTCGCGACGCTCAACTTCCGCTATGCACCCGATCGATCGCCGGAGAGCGCCGCCGACTATTTGCGCTCGCTCACGCCGGACGGCGCGGAGCTCGAGATCACGGCAGACTCTCCGCCCGCAACGGTGGTGACGGACACTCCGCTCGTGCTCGCGCTACGGGATGCGGGTGATCTCACGTTCGAGCCGAAGCAAGCGTGGACGAATGTTGCAGATTTCACGACGCGCGGGGTCGACGCGATCAACTTCGGCCCGGGAGCGACGCGCTACGCCCACCGTCGCGATGAGCTCGTCGAGGTCGACGCGCTCGTGACCGCGTACGAGACTCTCTCCCGCTTCCTTACTGCGTAGCGCGTGCCCATCTCACCGATCCTCACGGGACAGGCGACGTATCCGTTCGTACGCCTCAACGAGGCTGCCGCAGCCCGGCGTGCCGAAGGCCTCGAGGTGATCGACTTCGGAATGGGTGATCCGCGGGAGCCGACGGATCCCCGGATCATCGAGGCGTTGCGGGACGGCGTGCGCGAGCGGATGGGCTACCCGGCAGCCGTTGGCCTGCCCGAGCTCCGCGAGGCGGTGGCAGGCTGGGTCGGCCGACGCTTCGGCGCCACGCTCGACCCTGACCTGCACGTGATTCCGACGCTCGGCTCGAAGGAGGCGATCTTCTCCTTCGCCCAGGTCGTTCTCGATCTTGCCGGGGGTCGTGACACGGTTGTCCTGACCGATCCGGGCTACCCCGTCGGCGTCCGCGGCGCCCAGTTCGCGGGCGCGCGCGTCGAGGAGCTGCCGCTGCTCGAGAAGAACGGCTTCCTCCCCGATCTCGACGCGGTTCCGATCGAGACGTGGCGCCGGACGGCGCTGCTGTGGGTCAACTACCCGAACAACCCGACAGGCGTCACGGCCCCGCTCGCGTTCTACGAGAGACTCGCAGCCCTCGCACGCGAGCACGACTTCGTTCTCGCCTCCGACGAGGCGTATTCGGAGCTCTGGTTCGAGGAGCCGCCCGCCTCGGCGCTCGAGCTCGCGGACTTGACGAACCTCGCGGTCTTCAACACCCTTTCGAAGCGCTCGTCGATGACGGGCTACCGCTCGGGCTTCGTGGCCGGCGACCCCGAGATCATCGCTGCGCTGAAGCAGTTCCGACCGAACGTCGGCACCGCCCCGCAGGAGTTCGTCCAGCGTGCCTCGGTCGTCGCCTGGGGCGACGAGGAGCACGTCGAGCGTGCGCGTGCAGCGTACGCGGAGAAGCGGCGGCTGTTCCTCGAGCTGTTCTCGCGTGTGGGGCTCCGCGACGCGGGAGGGACGGCGACGATGTATCTCTGGGTTGCGACGCCGCCCGGCGAGACATCGGAGGGACTCGCGACTCGCCTCCTCGACCACGGGGTGATCGTCGCCCCGGGATCGTTTCTCGGACGCTCCGGCGAGGGCTACATCCGGTTCGCGCTCGTGCCGACGCTCGACGAGTGCCGCCGAGCGATCGAGATCCTGGAGCGAGTGCTGTGATGCCTTCCTCCTCCGCCGCCGCTGCGGATCCGCGACAATCATCCTCGATGGAGCTTCAGCAGCAGATCCAGGAGATGTGGGAGTCCGACGCACTCGATCCGGCGGTGGTCGAGGAAGCGATTGCCCTGCTCGACGCAGGCGCGATTCGAGTCGCCGAACCGACCGCTGACGGGTGGGTCGTGAACGAGTGGGTCAAGATGGCGATCCTCCTCTACTTCCGGATCCGCAAGGTCGAGCCGATGGACGTCGGCGGTTTGCACTTCCTCGACAAGATTCCCGTCAAGTCGGACTACGCCGACCGCGGCGTGCGCGTCGTGCCGCCGGGTGTGGCGCGCTACGGATCGTTTCTCTCGGAAGGCTGCGTCTTGATGCCGGGCTACGTGAACATCGGCGCCTGGGTCGGGCCGCGGACGATGGTGGACACGTGGGCCACCGTCGGTTCGTGCGCTCAGGTCGGAGCCGACGTCCACCTCGCAGGTGGCGTCGGGATCGGAGGCGTTCTCGAACCGCCGCAGGCATCCCCGGTGATCATCGAGGACGGCGCCTTCATCGGTTCGCGCGCGGTGATTGTCGAGGGCGTGCGCATCGGGGCGGGTGCCGTGATCGCGCCGAACGTTGTGCTCTCCGCGTCGATCCCGATCATCGATGTCACGGGTCCCGAGCCGGTCGAATATCGCGGTGAGGTTCCGCCCCGCAAGGTCGTGCTTCCGGGGGTGCGGCAGAAGGAGTTCTGGTAGTTCCAATAGACCACCAGCGAGGCGGCGTTGCCGGAGTTGATGCCGCAGTGGTTGGCGGTCATGAAGTGCATCTTGCGGTCCCCGGCGGTGTCGTTGACCAGCGAACCGGTGCAGAACGTCGCGCCC
>JANOFZ010000111.1:0-11286 GCA_031413935.1 Thermoleophilia bacterium
GCAACGAGCGTTCGATAGGGCCGGGGAACGTCGATCCCGAGCAGGCCGCGTGCCCGCCAGCGCTCGGTGTCGGTGATGCCCATGCAGAGGTAGAGGGTTGCCACGAGAATCGGGATCCCGACGAGCGTCACGAGCAAGCCCAGGCCAAGGGCTAGAAGAGTGACGAGGAGCGACCACCAGGCCGTTGCGAGGACGAAGCCCGAGAGGATGTAGACGGTGTCCCGGAGCGCCTGAGCCCAGCCGCGATGGAACCGTCCCCGATGACCCGCGCGCGAGCCCCACGGGCGACGGCGTCCTGTAGGAGCGGGGGTGTCGGTCGGGACGACGGAGCTCATGCACAGCACGGTAACGGCCGGGCGCCGCCCGCGATGCGTGGCAGACCGGTGAAGTCGGGTAGGGAAACCCCCACCAGCGAGAAGGTGCGCTCGTCGTGCGTGAGGCCGATCCGGCGCACGCCGTAGAATGACGACGTGATCTCCCGCTACTCCCGCCCGGCCATGACCCTGATCTGGTCGGATGGGGCGAAGCTCCGCCGCTGGCTCGACGTCGAACTGGCCGCGCTCGACGGCTGGGCCGAGGTCGGTGTCGTGTCCCACGAAGCGGTTGCCGCGATCCGTGAGCGCGCCATCGCTCCCACGCCCGAGCGCGTCGCCGAGATCGAGCGCGAAACGAACCACGATGTCGCGGCCTTCGTCGACGCCGTCTCCGAGGGACTCGGAGACGAGGGACGATGGTTCCACTACGGGCTGACCTCCTCCGACGTCCTCGACACGGCGCTCTCGCTCGCGGTGCAGGAGGCCGGTCACCTCGTGCTGGAAGGACTCGATCGAGCCTTCGGCGCCGTTGTCTTCCGTGCCGAGGAGCACCGCGAGACGCTGTGCATGGGACGGACGCACGGTGTGCACGCCGAGCCGACCACCTTCGGGCTGAAGCTTGCTGGGTGGGCGTTTGCGCTCGAGCGCGATCGTGAGCGGCTCATCCACGCGATCGAAGGGCTCCGGGTCGGCAAGCTGTCGGGTGCCGTTGGTACGTACGCCGCTGCCGAGCCCGCCGTGGAGCGGGTTGCGTGTGAGCGCCTCGGCCTCGAGCCCGCGCCGAGCTCCACCCAGATTCTTCAGCGCGACCGTCACGCCGAGTTGCTTTCGGCCCTCGCGCTCCTCGCCTCGTCGCTCGATCGTTTCGCCACGGAGATTCGGCATCTCGCACGGACGGAGGTGCGCGAGGTGGAGGAGCCGTTCGGCCGCGGGCAGAAAGGCTCCTCGGCGATGCCGCACAAGCGCAATCCGATCACCGCCGAGCGCATCTGCGGAATCGCACGGGTCGTGCGGGCGAACGCGATCGTCGGGCTCGAGAACGTCGCTCTCTGGCACGAGCGCGACATCTCGCACTCGTCGGCCGAGCGGGTCGTGATTCCCGATTCGTTCCTCGCCGTCGACTACATGCTCGATCGGTTTTCCTGGCTCGTCGAGGGCCTCGTCGTCCGCGAGGAGCGGATGCTCGAGAATCTCGCGTCGAGCCACGGCCTCTACTACAGCCAGCGACTGCTGCTCGCACTTGTCGAATCGGGGCTCTCCCGCGATGAGGCGTACCGCCTCGTACAGCGCAATGCGATGCGCGCGTGGGACGAGGGCATCGACTTCCGAGGTCTCGTCGGTGCGGACACGGAGATCGCGGGCCGGGTCGATCTCGACGCGGTCTTCGACCCCGGCGCATACACCATGCACGTGGATGCCGTCTTCGACCGCCTGCGCGCACTCGTAGCCTCGCTTGGGGAGGCGGCGCGTGCCTGAGGCAGTGCACCTCGCAAGCGGCAAGGTACGCGAGATCTACGCGCTCGACGATGACCGTCTGCAGCTCGTCGCCTCGGATCGGATATCGACCTTCGATGTGATCTTGCCGACACCGATTCCCGACAAGGGCCGTGTGCTAACGGGGATGTCGGCGTTCTGGTTCGCTCGCACCCACGAGATCGTCCCGAACCATCTGCTCGAGCTCGGAGACGACGGGCGTACGACGATCTGTCGCCGCCTCGAGATGCTGCCGGTCGAGCTCGTCGTTCGTGGCTATCTCTCCGGCTCCGGCTGGGTGGACTACCAGGCGTCAGGCGCGGTTTGCGGTCATTCTCTGCCGCCCGGACTTCGCGAATCGGAGCGTCTTCCCGAGCCGATCGTGACGCCCGCGACGAAGGCGGAGGAAGGTCATGACCTCAACATCACGGAAGCCGAGGCAGCGGCTCTGTGCGGCGCCGAGGCATACGCGGCAGCGCGCGATGCCGCGCTCGGGCTGTACGCCTTCGCCTCGGGGCACGCGGAATCGCGCGGGATCATCCTTGCCGACACGAAGTTCGAGTTCGGAGTCGACCGCGACGGAGTGGTGACTCTCGGTGATGAGGCGCTGACGCCGGACTCGTCTCGGTTCTGGCCGGCCGACACCTACGCGCCCGGTGGGCCGCAGCCGTCGTTCGACAAGCAGTTCGTGCGCGACTTCTGCCTCTCGACCGGCTGGGATCGAACCTACCCCGGCCCCGAGGTGCCCGACGATGTCGTGGCCGGAACGAGGGACCGTTACATCGATGCATTCGAGCGCTTGACGGAGATCTCGTTCGAGCGCTATCTCTCCAACCCGAAGGTGGTTCTGTGAAGGCGACAGTCCTGATCCGTCCCAAGGAAGGCATTCTCGACCCGCAGGGGGAGGCGGTAGGCGAGGCCCTCCGGACTCTTGGCTATGCGGTCAAGGGTGCGCGCGTCGGCCGGCTCGTTGACGTGGATCTCGAGATCGACGATCCGGCCGAGGCCGAAGTAGCGCTCGCGGCGATGTCGCGCGACCTCCTGGCGAACCCGACAATCGAGTCGTTCACGATCGAGCTCGGAGACGTCACGTGAACGAGGGCCTGCGGATTGCCGTCGTCACGTTCCCCGGCTCGAACGACGACGGCGACGCGGCACTTGCGCTCGAGTTTCTCGGAGCCGACCCGGTTCGCGTCTGGCACGCGGAGACAGCGCTGCCGGACGGCACCGCGGGCGTCGTGCTCCCCGGAGGGTTCTCGTACGGCGACTACCTCCGCTGCGGCGCGATCGCTCGGTTCGCGCCCGTGATGGAGTCGGTCGGCGCCTTTGCCGCCTCGGGCGGCCCGGTGCTCGGCATCTGCAACGGTTTCCAGATCCTCTGCGAGGCGGGGCTGCTGCCCGGCGTCCTGCGGCAGAACCGGCAGGAGCAGTTCATCTGCGCCGGCGTGACGGTCACGGTCGAGAGCACGTCGAGTGCGTTCGGGGCGGCGTGGGAGATGGGGCAGGAGCTCGTGATCCCGATCAAGCACGGCGAGGGCAACTGGTACGCCGACGAAGACCTGGTCGCTGCACTCGAGGACCGCGGCCAGATCGCGTTTCGCTACGCGGAGGACGTGAACGGTGCAGTCGGGCGCGTGGCCGGCGTCACGAACGAGGCGGGCAACGTGCTCGGCCTGATGCCACACCCCGAGCACGCGGTCGATCCATTGCTCGGGCCGACGGGTGGGGTGGCCGTGCTCGGGGGCTTGCTCGACGCCGCGCGCGTCCCCGTCATGCGCTGAAGAAGCAGAGGACTGGCGGGCCCTTGAATGCTTGGTGGGGTCGTCGTATGATCGATCGGTTGGAGCATGCGACCAGGAGGGAACGATGGATCACGCAGCAACGATGCAGCGCGTCTACGATCTGCTCAGCGCTGGCGACGTGGACGGGTTCGGCGACGTTCTTGCCGATGACTTCGTCGAGCACGAGGAGTTGCCCGGCCTGACGCCGACGAAGGACGGCGTCAAGGCCTTCTTTCGCATGTACATGGCAGGGTTCCCCGACCTGCAGATGAACGTCGAGGATCTGGTGGCGAGTGGCGACAAGGTCGTTGCTCGTGTCCGGGCGACCGGAACGCATCAGGGCGAATTCATGGGCATGCCCGCAAGCGGCAAGACGGTCGACGTTCAGATGATCGACATCATTCGGTTTGGCGATGACGGTCGCGCCATCGAGCACTGGGGCGTCTTCGACACGATGACCATGATGCAGCAACTCGGCGCCATTCCGGACGGCCCGCCAGCCTGATCGACTCCGTGGTAGAGGCCGACTGCGCCGACGCGGGCGCCACGGCGTGACACCCACAGACCGCGTATGTCAACACGATCGCTACGGAAAGGAACGCAATGCCAACAGTTGTCGCCTACCACCACGTGACGGACACTGATCACTGGCTCGCTTCACCCAAGCGCGAAGAGGTGTTCGGGCCGCTCGGCGTCACGAACATTCGCACGTTCGTCGACCCGCAGGATCGAACGCGCGTCGCCGTACTCATGGACGTCGCAGACATGGACGCCGTCATGGCCGCGATGGAGACCCCCGCTGCTGCCGAGGCGATGGAATACGACGGCGTGCGGCCCGAGACGTTGGTCTTCATGATCGAGGCCTAGTAGGATACGCCGGGCGTCAGGCTTGCGAGATGGCGTCCCGGCGAGCGTGCCGGGCATCTGCCTCGGCGCAAGTCGGTAGGGCCTCTTGCAACAATGCGCCGGTGGCTCGCGACGAGATCCAGAACGCGGACGCGATCGAGACCCGGCGCCTCGCTCCGGTCGAGATCGACCAGCATCTCGATGCGTTGGCCACGGTGCTCGCAGACGTCGTTGCCGGCGGAGCCTCGATCGGCTACATGGCGCCGTTCTCGCACGCCGACGCGCGGGAGGCGTTCGAATCGTTCGCGACCGACGTAGCCCACGGACGTCGGCTGCTTCTCGCGGGATTCCTCGGCGGCGTGCTCGTCGGCACCGTGCAGGTGACCCTCGCGGCGCCGCCCAACCAGCCGCACCGCGGCGAGATCACGAAGCTTCTCGTCCACCGCTCGGGACGCAGGCGCGGCGTCGCCCGGCAGTTGATGGAACGAGCGGAGGCGGAGGCGCTTGCCGAGGGCAAGACGTTGCTGGTGCTCGACACGGCCGACGACACCGCCGAGCGGCTCTATTCGCGCCTGGGGTGGACGCTCGTCGGTGTCATTCCGGGCTTCGCTCTGTTCCCTGACGGGCGGCCCTGTGCGACGACGGTCTTCTACAAGACGCTCGAGCCGGAATAAAGGTGCGGTGGACGCCTGCGTCGGCTATCGCCAACGAGCAGCGATCACGGCATCCAACCTGGGTGGTGCCTGACTCGGCGGCAGGCCCTCGCGTCACCGCTCGCGCTTGCGGCGCTCCTCGATACGGCGGATGCTTTCGGCCCGCGCGCGGTCGATGATCAGCTGGTTCTCGGGTGAGAGCTCGCGGCCGATGCTCGTCCCGCTGTACACGGGCTGGTCAGCGTTCGGGTAGATCAGCTTGCCGTGGTACTTCCAGGTCATGAGTCCCTCGATTCCGGTGGCGACGATGCCCAGACCCAATCGTGCCAGATCCGGTCGAGTTCGTCCATGAGCGTCCTCAGGAACGGGGGCGAGAACGTCACGCGCGAGACGACGATGCCACACGGCTCTACGGGATCCAGTCGAGCGAAGTCAATCGTGATCTCGTCGTGACGTCCGTTCACCCGAACGGCATTCGCCCACACGCCTGCGAACCGTCGCGCGTCGATCGTGATCTCTGCGCCGTCATCGCTCATTGCCCAAGAGCCTCCCGCAGTTCGGGCGTCCGCTCGAGCAGCTTGTGCATCCGGGCCACGTCTTTCGCCCGCAGCGTCACCGGCCCTCGTCGGGCACTGCCGTCGGTCGTGTATGCGAACCGGACGAGCCGCTCTCCGCTGCCCGTCTCGAGCAGCTCCACGACCGTCGAGAACCGCCGCTCTCCCGACCGCTGAGCGACGCTCACCTGCTCGACCGCTCGCGCCTTTCCCCACGGTGTTGAGATTGCTTGTGTCGCGACCGTCTTCATGGAAGACAACGTACCGCTGAAACCGTTACGGAAGTGCGCCGACTCCGTGCCGAATGTGCGCCGGCCTCAGAGCACGCCGTACTTGATCCAGACCTCGCGGATGCTCATGCCGGCAAGAAGATCCTCGCGCGCATTGCCCTCCAGGCGGTGCTTCATGACGACGGCTTCCTCGACGTCGGCGACCATCTCCTGCGGCACGACCACGATCCCGTCGACGTCTCCGACGACGAGATCCCCCGGACGAACATCGACGCCGCCGACGCGCGCCTCCACGTCGACTCCGGTCACCACCGCGCGGGCGAAGGTGTCGAGGGGCGAGAGACCGCGCGCAAACGCGGGGAAGCCGAGTGCCTTGATCTGCGCCGCATCGCGGGCGTATCCGTCGATCACGACACCTGCAGCACCACGGCCCATCGCCGCGCACGAGAACAGCTCGCCCCACGAGGCACAGCGAACACCTTCCTCCACAACGAGGAGGGGCACGTCACCGGGCCGCAACCCATCGAGGTACGTGAGCTCGGCGTCGTAGGGCAGCTCCGGCTCCGACGTGTCGGCGACGATCACGATTGGCACCGCCACGCCCGCGAGCCGCGCCTCCGGCCAGAGCGGCCGGATCGCGATCTCCAGCACCTGATCGCGGCGGCCCATCCGGTCGAGCGCGTCCGAGATCACAGCGGCGGGTGCGCCACCCAGCACGGCCACAGCGTCCCCGTCGATAGGGCGGCCGTCCGTCACCCTGACCCCACCGCGACGAAACAGCCCTCGAGGTGGTCGTCGACCATCCCTGCAGATTGCATGAAGGCGTACACCGTCGTCGGGCCGACGAAGCCGAACCCGCGGCGCTTCAGCTCCTTCGAGAGCGCCGTCGACTCGGGTGTCGCCGCCGGGAGATCACCCATGCCGGTAGGCCTCCCCGACCGCGGAGGCGGAGCGAATCCCCAGACGAAGTCCGTCAGCCCCTCGGAGAGCTCGAGCGCGGCAACGGCATTCCCGATCGTCGCCTCGATCTTGCCCCGATGCCGGACGATCCCGGCGTCGCCGAGGAGCCGCGCCACATCGCTCTCGTCGAACTCGGCCACACGCACGATCGAGAAGCCGGCGAACGCCTGCCGGAAGCTCTCGCGTTTGCGCAGGATCGTCAGCCACGAGAGCCCTGCCTGGAACCCCTCGAGCGACAGCAGTTCGAAGAGGCTGTCGTCGCCTCGCTTCTCTCGGCCCCACTCCTCGTCGTGATAGGCGCGGTAGAGCGAGTCGTCGCCGCACCAGCCGCAGCGCGCGGTTCCGTCGGCGTCATGGATGAGTTCGATCATCGTTTGATTCTGCCGATCGGTAGCGTCCGGTGCGATGTTCGAGCTGACACTGGGAAATGCAGCGGAGTACCTCGTCGGCCGTGGTGTCGTTCCTGCAGGTGCGACGATCGAGGTCGTCGAGCTTCCGGGCGGCGTGTCCGCGACCGTCATCGCTGCGCACGCGCCCACAACCGGAGACGCGTTCGTCGTCAAGCAGGCGCTACCCCAGTTGCGTGTCCGGGACGAGTGGCTCGCGACGCCGGATCGGGCCGAGACGGAGGTCGCTGCAATGCAGCTCTGCGGTGCGATCACCCCCGGAGTGGTCCCGGCGATCATCGACAGCGACCCCTCTGCCCACGCGCTCGTGATGGAGCTGATTCCTCCGAGCGCGCGGAACTGGCAGGCAGAGGTGGGGGAGGGGAGGATTCACGCCGATGCCGGTCGCTGGGCCGGCGAGACTCTCGGCACCTGGCATGCAGCAACGTCCCGAGGGCCCGTACCCGGAGGCTTCGATGACCTCGAGGCGTTCGAGCAGTTGCGCCTGCGGCCGTTCCACGAGACGGTGATCGAGCGACGACCGGAGCTCGCCGACGGAATCACCCCGCTCCTCGACGAGCTTCGCGCCGACCGCCGCTGCTTCGTCCACGGCGACTACTCGCTGAAGAACATGCTCGTCGGCCCGGTGGGTAACTGGGTGCTCGATTTCGAGGTCGCGCACTATGGCAATCCGGTCTTCGACCTGGGCTTCTTCCTCTCATTCGTGGTGCTCTCGGCGATCAGGTGGGAGCCTCTGACGCCGGAGCTGGTCGAGCTGGCGGATGGATTCCTGACCGGCTACGACGAGGCGACCGGATCCGGGTTCGCCGGAGATCGGGCGTCGGTGACCTCTCATACTGCTGCGCTGATGCTCGCGCGCACGGATGGGAAGTCGCCTGCACAGTTCCTCGATCCGCCGTCGCGTGAGCGCGCACGCGAGGCGGGGATCATCCTCCTACGCCGGCCCGAAGCGGGACTCTGGCAATGGTGCTGATTACGGGGCTCCACGCCTGGGAGGCACTCGATTCGCGCGGCACGCCGACGGTGGCATGTGGTGTGAGCCTCGAGGACGGGAGCGAGGGGGAGGCGACCGTTCCCTCGGGCGCATCGACCGGGTCGCACGAGGCGCCTGAGCGCCGCGACGGTGGTGAGCGCTACGACGGCAAAGGTGTTCGCGACGCAGTCGGTGCGCTACGCACGGAGATCCGCACGGAGCTCGTAGGCCGAGACGCCCTCGACCAGGAGGGAATCGACGCCGCGCTCCGGGCGCTCGACGGAACGCCGAACCTCTCGCGGCTCGGCGCCAACGCGGTGCTCGCTACCTCCGTGGCCTGCGCGATCGCGGCCGCCCGGAGCCAGCGGGTGCCGCTCTGGCGAGCGCTGTGCCCTGACCGGCCACCGCTTCTCCCACTGCCGATGGTGAACGTGATCTCGGGCGGGGCGCATGCGGGCGGCCTCCTCGACGTGCAGGACTTTCTCGTCGTTCCGGTGGGGGCGGGAACCTTCGCGGAGGCGATCGAGTGGGCCTCGCGCGTTCGAGCCGCGACGGCGGCGGTGTTCCGCGAGCGGGGTCACGACACCCCGCTCGTCGCCGACGAGGGGGGGCTCGCGGCTCCGCTGCCCTCGAACCGCGCCGCGCTCGACATTCTGCTCGAGGGGATCGAGCGAAGTGGGCTCGAGCCCCGGGGTGAGGCTGCGATCGCAGTCGATGTCGCCGCGACGCAACTCCTCGTCGACGGCAGGTACGTGCTCGCAAGCGAAGGCAGGAGTCTCCAGGCAGAGGAGCTCGTCGACGAGCTCGCGGCCTGGATCGACGACTACCCGATCGTCTCGATCGAAGACGCGCTCGGCGAGGACGACGATGCCGGCTGGCGGTACGCCACGGACAGGCTCGCGCCCACCGTCCAGCTGCTCGGCGACGACCTCTTCGTCACGTCCCCCGAGAGGTTGCGGGACGGCATCGAGAATCGCATCGCGAACGCAGTGCTCGTGAAGCCGAACCAGGTAGGCACGCTGAGCGACGCCCGCCACGTCGTCGAGCTCGCAAGCGCTGCCGGCTACGCGACCGTGCTCTCTGCCCGCTCGGGCGAGACGGAGGACAGCTGGCTTGCCGACCTCGCTGTCGGCTGGCGCACGGGCCAGCTCAAGGTCGGCTCGACGACCCGCTCGGAACGCACAGCGAAATGGAATCGGCTCCTGCGCATCGAGTCCGAGCAACCCGACGCAACCTTCGCCGGAGCAGCTGTTCTCCCACCGCTCACTGCTCACTGAAGCGCGCGCCACTTGCATCCGGGCGACCGGAGGCAGATGATCCACAAGTCCGCCTAACGCCATGAGCATCCAGCCACCGACTGACACCGTCGTAGCGTCCGCATCGCCCGCCTCGAACGGGGCCGGTGTCCAGCCCGTGATCCGGGCGGAAAACGTCTGGAAGATCTTCGGCCCGAAGGCCGACAGCATCATCGGTACGCCCGACGCCGAGCTGTCGCGTTCGGAGCTGCGGGCCAGCACGGGCTGCGTCGCAGCCGTCCACGACGTCTCGCTCGAGGTCTGGCCGGGCGAGGTGTTCGTCGTCATGGGGCTCTCCGGATCGGGCAAGTCGACGCTCGTGCGCACGCTGATCCGCCTGATCGAGCCGACCGCCGGCTCGATCGAGATCGCCGGCCAGAACGTGACGGCCGCGAGCGCCTCCGAGCTCCGCGAGCTTCGCAGGCACTCCGTCTCGATGATCTTCCAGCACTTCGGCCTGCTCGCACACCGCCGCGTGATCGACAACGTCGCCTTCGGCCTCGAGATCCGCGGCGTCCCGAAGCAGGAGCGGCTCGAGAAGGCGCGCGCCGTACTCAGTGTGGTCGGCCTCGAAGACGTGGCGAACTCGTTCCCCGACCAGCTCTCGGGCGGCATGCAGCAGCGAGTCGGCGTCGCGCGCGCGTTCGTCGGCGACCCCACGTTGATGCTGTACGACGAGCCCTTCAGCGCACTCGATCCTCTCATTCGCCGGGACATGCAGGACGAGGTGATGCGGCTGCAGCACGAGACGGGCAAGACGATGGTCTTCATCACCCACGACCTGCCCGAGGCGCTGCGCCTCGGTGACCGGATCGCGATCATGCGTGACGGGAAGATCGTGCAACTCGGCACCGGCGAGGAGCTCGTCGGCTCTCCTGCCGATGAATACGTCGAGAACTTCGTGCGTGACGTTCCGCGCAGCCACGTGCTCACGCTTCGCTGGATCATGCGCGCTCCGGAGCCCGGGGAGGCGGAAGACGGGCCGGAGCTCGACGTCAAGACGACCGTGCGCGACGCGGTGCCCGTCCTTGCCGGGACAGAGAAGCCGGTTCGCGCGATCGAGGACGGCCGCGTCGTCGGGATCGTCGACCGCGTCGCAGTGCTGAAGGCCATAGCGGGCGAAGGAGGGTAGAGGCTTACGTGTCTGCTCTGATCGAGGTGCCGGTTGCAGCGCCCGCGTTCAGCCACCTCCCCTGGTGGCGCGGACGACCGGTCAAGGTCGTCGCCACCGTCGCGGTGATGGTTGTCGTCTACAAAGCACTCCGGCTCGAGTACCCGTGGCCGACGAGCCTCACCTTCACCTCGCTCTCGGCGCATCTCGATGAGTTCCAGGTCTGGCTGATCGACCAGCGGACGGCCGAGGACACGGGCATCGTGTTCACGCTCTTCAACTGGTTCCGCATCTTTCTCGACAACACCGTCGGCTGGCTGAACCAGTTCATCCTCTGGATGACATGGGTCGGTACGACCGTCGCCGGGACCCTCATTGCGTGGCGCTTCGGAGGGAAGAAGGCGGCGGCGATCGTGCTTGGCTCCTTCGCGTCGTACGCGCTTCTCGGTCTCTGGGAGGCGAGCATGGAGACGCTGGCTCTGATGATCGCGTCAGTCGTGCTCGCCCTGCTCATCGGCGTTCCGATCGGCATCGTCGCGGGCCGATCAGATCGGTTCCAGAACGCGATCAACCCGTTCCTCGACGCCATGCAGATCGTGCCGGCTTTTGCCTATTTGATGCCCGTCGTGCTGCTCTTCTCGATCGGCTATGCCGCAGCGGTTGTCTCGACGATCGTCTACGCAATCCCT
>JANOFZ010000112.1:0-5968 GCA_031413935.1 Thermoleophilia bacterium
GACAGGACACCTCGTGCTCACGACCTTGCACGCACAGACCTCGGCTTCCGCAATTCAGCGGCTGACGGACATGAACATCGAGCCGAGCATCCTTGCCACGTCGGTCATGGAGAGAACCTCGAAGAGCGGAACCCGCCCACGGTATCCGGTTCCGCCGCACTCATCGCACCCCACGGCCTTGAAGAGATTGAGCTCGCCGAAATTCGTGGGAACGCGAAGTGCCTCCATCATCGATGGGTCAGGGGTTGTCGGCTCACAGCACGTCTGACAGACGCGACGAGCGAGCCGCTGGCCGATGATGCAGTTGATCGACGTGGCAAGGATGCTCGGCTCGATGTTCATGTCCGTCAGCCGCTGAATTGCGGAAGCCGCGGTCTGTGCGTGCAAGGTCGTGAGCACGAGGTGTCCTGTCATCGCGGCCCGGAAGGCGATCTGAGCGGTCTCCTCGTCGCGAACCTCGCCGACGAGCAGCACATCGGGATCCGAGCGCAAGACTGTCCTGAGTCCGTTCGCGAAGCTCAGCCCGGCTCTCGGGTTGACCTCGATCTGATCGAGACCGGCTGCGCGGTACTCAACGGGATCCTCGATCGTCGTCAACTGGCGGTCCGGTGTGTTCAGCACCTGCAGGCAGGTGTAGAGCGTTGTGGTCTTGCCCGAGCCGGTCGGTCCGACAACGACGACGGCCCCGAAAGGTTGCGCGATCGCTCGCTCGAGGGCGGCGCGACTTCGTGGCCACATGCCAAGAGCATCGAGCGATTCGGGCGCCTCACCCTGGGAGAGGATTCGGAGCGTCACCTTTTCCCCGTGTGTCGTGGGAAGGATCGCGATCCGTACGTCGATCGATTCGCCGTCGCGCTTGATCGAGACGCGACCGTCCTGCGGAGCACGTCGTTCGGCGATGTCGAGACCCCCCATGATCTTGAGGCGACTTGCCACCGCGCCACCCTGGGAACCGGCAATCGAGGTGAGCTCTCGCATGACTCCGTCGACGCGAACCCGAACGAAGAGGCGTCGCTGCTGCGGCGTAAAGTGGATATCGGAAGCGCCAAGGTCGAGCGCCTTCGAGATCGAGCGGTTGATGAAGACGACCGCCGGGGTATCGTGATTCAGGTCGAGGACGGTCGCGTCGTCCTCGGTCTCGGCGGCGCTCGTAACGACGTCCTCGATATCGATCGAGGCGCCGTCGTTCAACCGTGTGATCGCGAGATCGATCGCGTCGGGAGAAGCCACACAAACGCGCACCGGCATCCCGAGGGCGAGCCGAAGATCATCGGAGAACATCACGTTGGTCGGGTCGGAGACGGCGACGAGAACAGAGCCATCGTCCATGATCTTGATCGGGATCGCCCCGTAGCGGCGAGCGAGGCCCTCCGGCAAGAGCATTGCAGCCTCGACTTCGATCGAGGCGATCTCGAGCTCGACGAACTCCAGATCGTGCTGTTCGGCGAGAACGCGGGTGACCTGCAAACGGGTCGCAAAACCGTTGGTGACGAGGATCTCGCCAAGGCGGAGCTCCGGCTTGAGGCGCTTCTCGAGGAGCGCGATCTCGAGCTGCTCCGGCGTCACCGCGCCGTCGCGTACGAGGAGCGTCCCGAGGGCGGGCCATGGGTTCCTCGCTGCTTCCATCCTTGTCGTATCGGCAGCTTCGTTCCCCTAGTTGAGGGATTCAGGACAGGCCGACCACAGTTCGGCAAGACTGCCCGAATGCGAGTCGTCATCCAACGGGTCAGCAGGGCCTCCGTCACGGTCGGCGGGGAGAAGATCGCAGCGGTCGGACAAGCGGTGCTATCCTTCGCACACCGCATTTCAGGGCTTGACGAAATGGGCGCAAGAGCGCCCATTTTTGTTGAGGAAACGTCGTCTCGAGGAACGAGGAGACAGGGTGGCCGACATGCTCGCAACGGAACGGAAGCTCTCCCGGGACATCGTCCCGGTGGTCGAGCGCGCCGTCCCGGGCGTCGAGGTACTCGCCGTCGAGCTCCTCTCGCCGAGCAGGTTCTGCGTCTACGTCGATCATGCAGGTGGAGTCGATCATGCGTTGTGCACGCGCGTGACGGAGATCCTCTCGGACTATCGCGGGACCTACACGGTCGATGTCTCGTCGCCCGGCCTCGACAGGCCACTTCGCCGGCCCGAGCACTTTCGCGCGGCGATCGGCCAGGACGTTCAGATTCGCACGGCCGGAGAGATCGCCGGCAAGAAGAAGTTTCGCGGCTCTGTTGTGGCCGCGTCGGAGCGGAGCCTCCGGATCGCCGACGGCGACGCGGAGCTCGACATCCCGTACGACGCAATCGTCCGGGGCAACCTGATCGACGAGGGATAGGTGACGTCATGACGCAGGAAATCCTGGAAGGCATTCGCACGATCGAGCGGGAGAAGGGCATCGAGGCCGGCACGCTGGTGGCGGCGCTCGAGGATGCGCTGCTGGCCGCGTACAAGAAGACGCCAGGTGCTTCCCGTCACGCAGAGGTGATCCTTGACGACGAGGGCGACTTCCGGGTGTACTCGATCGAGATTCCCGGTGACCTCGAGGAGCGGCTCGTCGACGAAGCTCGTGAGGCAGCGATCGACGAGCTCGAGCGGATCGAGGAGGAGACGGGCGAGCGACAGCACACGTTGGTCAGCGACGCAGATCTCGAGCTGGACTGGGCGCAGGTCCCCGAGGATCTGATGGTTCGCGCCGACGCGACGCCGGAGGGCTTCGGGCGCATCGCCGCGATGACGGCGAAGCAGGTGATTCAGCAGCGCATCCGCGAGGCGGAGCGGGCGATGATGTACGACGAGTACATCGATCGTCAGGGGGAGGTCGTCACGGGCATCGTGCAGCAGGCGGGCGACCGCAACAACGTGCTCGTCGATCTTGGCCGCGTCGAGGCGCTGCTGCCGCGGTCGGAGCAGGTCGATGGCGAGCGCTACGAGCAAGGCTCGCGGATCAAGGCCGTGATCACCGAGGTGCGGTCGGGCACGAAGGGGCCGCAGGTGATTCTCTCGCGACGCGATCCCGAGCTGATCAAGACGCTCTTCGAGCTCGAGGTTCCCGAGATCGCAGATGGTCTCGTGGAGATTCGCGGCGTTGCCCGCGAGCCCGGCTACCGCTCGAAGATCGCCGTCGAGTCACACACCCAGGGAGTCGATCCCGTTGGCGCCTGCGTTGGGCCGCGTGGTTCGCGCGTCCGGATGGTCGTTTCGGAGTTGCGTGGCGAGAAGATCGACATCATCCCATGGAAATCCGAGCCTGCACGGTTCGTTGACAAGGCGCTCTCCCCGGCGCGCGTGCGTGAGGTCTACATCGACGACGACACCCGGGAGGCGACCGTCGTCGTCCCCGACGACCAGCTCGCGCTCGCGATCGGGAAGGAAGGCCTCAACGCCCGGCTCGCGGCGCGGCTCACCGGCTGGAAGGTCGACATCCAGTCCGACAGCGAGTTCGCGAAGGCCGAGGCTGAAGCTGCCTATGCCGGAGAGGACGACACGCAGGAGTTCTCGGGTCGCTGTGCTGCGATGCTCACGAACGGCAAGCGCTGCCCGAACGCTGCGCTCCCCGGCTCTCACTACTGCGGTGTCCCGGCACACCAGGAGCTCCACGGAACAGCACCTCCCGCGGAGCTTCCCGAGGATGAAGCCGCGGACGAGATCGATGAGGCCGTGGCGGAGGTTGTTGCGGAAGTTGCCGAGGCGGAGGCCGTGCTCGACGCGATCGTCGAGGAGGCAGTCGTGGCAGGCGAGATCACCGTCGAGGAGGCCGTAGTGCTCGAGGAGGCGATCGAGGAGGCAGCCGTCGAGGTGGCAGCCGAGGCGATCGTTGCAGCCGTCACCGAGATTGCCGAGGAGGACGAGTCTCCTGAGGCATGACCGCTTCGCCGGAGAGGACGTGCGTGGGCTGTGGACGCAAGGCTCCGCAGCCCGAACTGCTCCGCTTTGGCTCTGTCGACGGGCGGCTCACGGCAGGTCGGACGGTCCCCGGGAGGGGTGTGTACACCTGCCGTCGGCTCGTGTGCTTCGAGAGAGCAGTTGCGTCGCGCGGCTTCAACAGGGTGCTTCGTCGCACGGTGCTCGTCGAGCCGGAACTCGCGCGCCACTACACTGACAGCTGATGGCCGACGAACCCAACAAGCCAAGTCGCCCGATCCGTCCGCGTGGAGGCCCGTCTGGGCGTAAGCGTCGGGTCGTTATTGACGGCGGGAACACCCGTGGGCGCGATGGCCGTCAGGCGCGAGATCGCGGCGCGTCGTCGGAGACGCAGTCACGGCAGCAGCCGGTGGCGGCTCCAACCGGTCCTGTCACCGTCCCCTCGGGGGTCAGTGTCAAGGATCTCTCCGCAGCGCTCGGAATCACGGTTGTTCAGATCATCAAGATCATGATGGGACTCGGCGAGATGGTTACGATCACGCAGTCGCTGAGTGATGAGTCCGTGCTCCTCATCGGCACCGAGGTCGAGCGTGAGGTCGTGATCAAGCACGCAGCCGACGACGACGACGAGCCCGAGATCTTCGAGGACGCGGAGGCCGATCTGGCAGCGCGTCCGCCGGTCGTGACGATCATGGGTCACGTCGACCACGGGAAGACCACGCTTCTCGACGCGATCCGCGAAACATCCGTCGTCGACACCGAGGCGGGTGGGATCACCCAGCACATCGGTGCCTATCAGGCTGTCCTCGACGGACGCCGGATCACCTTCCTCGATACCCCGGGTCACGAGGCCTTCACGGCCATGCGCGCCCGCGGTGCGAAGGTGACCGACATCGCGATCCTCGTCGTTGCAGCGGACGACGGTGTGATGCCGCAGACGCGTGAGTCGATCTCGCACGCGCGCGCCGCGGGAGTGCCGATCGTCGTTGCCGTCAACAAGATCGACGTCCCCAATGCCAATCTCGACCGCGTCCGCTCCGAGCTCGCAACCGAGGGGTTGCAGCCCGAGGAGTGGGGCGGTACAACCCAGTTTGCTGAAGTGTCGGCCAAGCAACGACTCAATCTCGACGAGTTGCTCGAGAAGCTCTTGCTCGTTGCGGACGCCGAGCTCGATCTGCGCGCGAACCCGTCCGCCGACGCATCTGGCCCGATCATCGAATCACGTCTCGACGTCGGTCGCGGCCCGGTCGCGACGATGCTCGTTCATCGCGGCACGCTGCGCGTTGGTGACGCAATCGTCGCTGGCGACGCCTCCGGCAAGGTGAGAGCGCTCTACGATTACAAGGGCGAGAAGGTAAAGGAGGCGCGCCCCGGCGAGCCTGTCGAGATCCTCGGCTTCGACCGACCACCGCCTGCCGGCGAGCTCGCCCGCGTCGTCGAGCACGAGCGCCTCGCAAAGGATCTTGCTCAGAAGCGGGCCGGGCGTCTTCGTCGCGAGCAACTCGCACAGCGCTCCAAGCGCGGCGTCTCGCTCGAGAGCCTCTTCTCGCAGCTGCAGGAGGGTGTCGTCCAGGACCTCAACATCGTGCTCAAGGGCGACGTTCAGGGGTCGGTCGAAGCGTTGCTCGGCGAGCTCGGAAAAATCCAGCACTCCGAGGTGCGCGTCAACGTGATCCACACAGGGGTCGGCGGCATCACCGAGAACGACGTCAATCTTGCCTCTGCGTCAAATGCGCTCGTCATCGGATTCAACGTGCGCCCGAGCGCCGAAGCTCGCGCACTGGCCGACCGCGAAGGCGTGGACATTCGAACCTACCGCGTCATCTACCAGCTCACCGACGAGATCCAGCAGGCGCTCGTCGGCATGCTCACCCCGGTGCAAACCGAGGAGACGATGGGCGAGGCCGAGGTACGCGCGCTCTTCAAGGTCTCACGCCTCGGCACGATCGCGGGCTGCATGGTCACGACCGGGACGATTCGGCGCAACGCGCAGGTGCGCGTGGTGCGGGACGGAACCGAGATCTACGACACGTCGATCTCGCAGCTGAAGCGCTTCAAGGACGACGCGCGCGAGGTCGCAGAGGGGTTCGAGTGCGGGATCCTGCTCGAGGGGTACAAC
>JANOFZ010000113.1:0-2422 GCA_031413935.1 Thermoleophilia bacterium
GCGCACGATCCCGACCGTCAGCTCGCCCTCGGGCAGGGGAACTATCATATTGCCGTTTTCGCAAGAAGGGAGATCATACTGGGAGATCTGATAGCCCTTTGGGAGATCGGGGTAAAAGTAGTTCTTACGGGCGAAGACGGCCCGCGGGGCGATCTCGCAGCCGAGCGCGAGCCCGAGCTTCACGGTCCACTCGATCGCAGTGCGGTTCATCACGGGCAGCGCCCCCGGGAAGCCGAGGCAGACAGGGCACGTCTGGGTGTTCTCCCCGGCCCCGTAGCCGGCAGCGCAGCGGCAGAACATCTTCGTGCGCGTCTTGAGCTGCACGTGGATCTCGAGGCCGACGACTGTTTCCCAGGTGGTAGGTGCCGTGGTCATCGTGACCGCTCCAACCCGGGAGACAGGCTGAAGCCTGTCACCGGAGCCTCTCGGGGATCGTGTCGAATGCCAGGGCCCGTTCGAGCGCGTGCCCGGCCCGGAAGAGCGCGTTCTCGCCGAACTGAGAGCCGATCAGCTGCAGGCCCACGGGAAGCCCCTCGGAGAGCCCGGAAGGGATGTTCAGGCCGGGGAGACCGGCGAGGCAAGACGGGATCGTCATGACGTCGCAGGCGTACATCGCGAGCGGATCTGCAGCGCGAGCACCGATCGGGAACGCCACCGTGGGCGACGTCGGGGTTGCGATGAGGTCGAACTGCTCGAGGGCCGCTCGATGCTCACGAATCAGGAGCGTGCGGACGCGCTGCGCCTGGCCGTAGTACGCGTCGTAGTAGCCCGCGGACAGCGCATACGTGCCGAGCATGATCCGCCGCTTCGGCTCGTCGCCGAAACCGGCGTCGCGCGTCCGCTCCACCATCTCGCGGTAGGTCGGCGCGTCGACCCGGGGGCCGTAGCGCACGCCGTCGTAGCGCGCGAGGTTGGAGGAAGCCTCGGCGGGAGCGATCAGGTAGTAACACGCCATCCCGTAGTCGAACGACAGCGGCAGATCGCACTCGCCGATCTCGGCTCCGAGTGAGCGAGCGGTCTCGATCGCGGCTTCGAACGACGCGCGAACGCCTGACTCGATCCCTGCGAGATCCCACACCTGCTTCGGGATCCCGATCCGCACACCGTCGAGGCTCTCGGTCGTCGGCAACTCGACTGCCTCGGGCAACTCGACCGTGGTCGAGTCGTTCACATCGCGTCCCGCGATGATCGAGTAGAGGAGCGCCACGTCGCGCACCGTCTTCGCCACCGGGCCGATCTGATCGAGGCTCGAGGCGAACGCGACGATGCCGAACCGCGAGACGGTGCCGTAGGTCGGGCGAAGGCCGACGTTCCCGCACAGGGCGGACGGCTGCTTGATCGAGCCGCCCGTGTCGGAGCCGAGGCCCCACGGTGCGAGCCCACCGGAGACCGCGGCCGCCGTACCGCCGCCGGAGCCTCCCGGCACCCGCGTCGGATCCCACGGGTTATGTGAGGGGCCGTATGCGGAGTTCTCGGTCGAGGAGCCCATCGCGAACTCGTCGGTGTTCGTCTTCCCGATGATCGGCAATCCCGCTGCCTTGCAGCGCGCAGCAACGGTTGAATCGAAGACGGGCACGTAGCCCGCGAGGATCTTCGAGCCGGCGGTCGTCTCGACGCCCTTCGTCGAGATGACGTCCTTGAGCGCGATCGGGACGCCCCCACCCTCGGCGTAGTCGACCAGGCGGAGATACGCGTGGAGTTCCTCGTCCCGCTCACCCGCAGCAGCGACGTATGCCGCATGAAGCTCGCCCGAGGAAACCTGACCACTCTCGATCAGCGTGAGGCCTTCCTCGGCAGTGAGCCGGAGTGTGTCGATCACGCCGACACCTCGGGGCCATGTGACGGCGGTACGCGGAAGAGATCGCCCTCGCGAGCCGGAGCGTTTGCCAGCGCCTCGTCGAGCGCGAGAGACGGTCTCGGCTCGTCGTCGGCCCAGACGTTCACGAGATCGAGCGGGTGTGACGTCGGAGGGACATCGGCGAGATCGAGCTCCGCGACCTTCGAGACGGCCTCGAGAATCGCACCGAGCTCGAGCGTCAGACGATCGGCCTCGTCGGAGGTCAGGTCGAGACGCGCCAGTCGCGCGACGTGCAACACCGTTTCTCTGTCGATCGCCATCCCACTCCCATCCTGTCAGACCACCAAGCATCCTAGAAAGACAACGGGCCCCTTCCGGGGCCCGTCGCACGAAGCTCGAATCCGGAAAGCCTACGCAGCCGCCGTGACGTTCGCCGCCTGAGCACCCTTGGGTCCCTGGACGACCTCGAACTCCACCTTTTGCCCCTCGGTGAGGGACTTGTATCCGTCCATCGTGATTGCCGAGAAGTGGACGAAAACGTCCTCTCCGCCTTCGCGCTCGATGAACCCGAAGCCCTTCTCGTTCGAAAACCACTTGACGGTGCCAATCTCTGACAACGAACGT
>JANOFZ010000114.1:0-2801 GCA_031413935.1 Thermoleophilia bacterium
CCGAGCATTCCGAGGAGCATGCCGGTACCGATCGGCCCCGCAGCCGACTCGCGTGCGAAGCGTGGGCCACGGCGGGCGTAGATCCACAGCGTGGTGAAGAGCGTGATCTGGGACAGCACCCAGACGACGAGGAAGAAGCGCTCGACGTGCTCGGCACGACGAACGAGTGCCTTGCCGAACACCGTGGCGCTGTCGACCCGAACCGACGGAAGATCTGCCGGGACGGCGCTGCGAAGGAGAAGCGCGGCACACCACACCCAGGCGACGCCGGCGACGGCGACGACGGCGAGCCTGACCGCGCGGCTCAGCTTCAGACCGCCTCGATTGTCGTGAGCTCCGAGGCCGGCCCCCCGAACGGAAGCTCGAGCTGCACGTCACGGGGCCGATCACGAACGGCAGGAGCCGAATACGGGTAGCTCTCGGTGACGAGGAACAGGTACGCACTGGCCTGCGCCGAGTACCGCAGGCTGACCGCGCCGAGATTGCGGAGCCCCTCGGGCATCCGTCCCGTGAAGAGCGCCGCCCACCAGCCGAGCAGACCGACGAGCAGTGCGGCCGAGCCGTACGCACCGGCGAGCACGAGTGCGGGAATCGCGAGGATCACTCTGAAGGCCGTGACGGCGCGGCGCTGCCACTGCGGTGGATCGAATGCAATGTCCACCGGGTAGCTCTCCGCGCGTCCCGTGAACCCCGGGAACGGCCCTCCGATGACGTAGAGGAACGCAATCACGTGAGTCGAGTAGCGAATCCATGCGGTGAAGAAGCGGTGCAGCGCCGCCGGCAGTCGACCGGCCACGAGGACGATCACCCAGGTCGGGATCATGAGGATGAATACGAGCATGCTCCAGAGCATCAGCCAGATGAGGTGCGGGACTGCGAGCGGGAACCGGAAGAACACCGTCAGCCGTGAACGGCGTACCTCATCGGTGAGCTCGAGGCGCACCGCGTGGGGAGGCAGCTCGACGAGCGGCACGACGCGGCCGGGGTCCGTCGTTGGGTAGCGATCGGTGACGAGCAGGAAGTAGCCCGTTGCGTGGGCGGTGTAGCCGATGCAGTACGTGACGAGATCTCGCAGCCCGAGCGGCATTCGTCCACGCACGAGGGCTGCGAACCACGCAAGCACCGCTGCCGTCGACGCAATCCCTCCGAGGCCCCAGGCGTTCAGCCACCAGTCGTCCGAGCCCGCCGAGCTCGACGTGATGCTCGCAGAGTTCCCACCTGACAGCCCGCCGCCGAGAGCTGCGATGAGCAGGAAGGTCGGGAACGCGAGCACGAGTCGCGCGGCGACCCGGCCCCGCGATTGCCGGGGAGCCAGGTCGATCTCGAGGTCGACGGGGTATGCCGCCGCGCCGCCAAAGGACGGGTACGGCCCGGCCGCGAGGTACAGGTACGCGCTCACCTGGGTGGCGTAGCGAAGGTACGACGCGACGAACTCCTGCAGGGTATGCGGCGCCTTCCCTTCGACGAGGAGCGCAAGCCAGAGGATGATTGTGACCGCAAACGCTGCTATGCCCCAGAGGAGCACGACGATGAGATGTGGGAGAGCGAGCAGCAGGCGAAAGAAGACGGTGACACGCGACCGCTCGAGGTCGTCGGTGACAACGATTCGGATCGGGAGGGGCTGTTGTTTGTCCACGCGCGCATTCTCGCTGTTCCGACGGTCGACTACGATCACCCGATGCCTGGTGTCTCCATCACGCCCGACGACGTGGCTCGAGCAGCGGGCACGATCAGAGGCGCAACCCACCGGACGCCGACCTTCAGCTCAAAGAGCCTTGGCCCCGGGAGGCATCTCAAGGCAGAGCTGTTCCAACGTACGGGCTCCTTCAAGGCGCGTGGTGCACTCAATCGCGTACGAGCACTTTCCGCAGGGGAGCGCGAGCGAGGAGTAATCAGCGTCTCAGCCGGAAACCACGCGCAGGCGCTCGCGTGGGCCGCTGCCACGGAGGAGGTCGATGCGCTCCTCGTGATGTGGCAGGGCGCGAGTACAGCGAAGATGGCTGCCACGCGTGGGTACGGCGCCGCGATCGACCTCGAGGCTGCGGATCCCGCGGAGGGTTTCTCGCGGCTTCACGAGTTGCAGGAGCAGACAGGACGGGTACTCGTCCATCCGTTCAACGATCCGGTGGTCATCGCCGGAGCAGGAACCGTCGGTCTCGAGATCCTCGAGGACGTACCCGACGTCGACACGATCGTCGTCGCGTGTGGCGGTGGTGGTCTCGTCACCGGGATCGCGGCGGCATGCGTACCGCACGGCGTGCGCGTGGTCGCCGTCGAGCCGGAGCACTCGAACGCCCTTGCGCTCGGACTTGCTGCCGGCGAGCCCGTAGCGGTGACGCCGAAGACGATCGCCGACGCACTCACTGCACCGTTCGCCGGCACGGTTGCGATCGAGGTGTGCGGCAGGCTCGGCGTCGAGGTCGTGCTCGTCAGCGACGACGAGATCATGACCGGATTCCGGTTTCTCTACGAGCGCGCAAAGCTTGCTGCAGAGCCGGGAGCGGCTGCTGCGGTTGCCGCCGTGCTGACCGGGAAGGTGGACGGCGACTGCCTTGTCAGTGTCGTCTCCGGAGGCAACGTCAGCGCCGATATCGCCTCTGCTATTCTGGCCGGGCAATGAAGACCGACATTCACCCCGAGTACGTCCTCGCTCACGTCAGCTGCTCGTGCGGCAACGAGTTCATGACTCGTTCCACGAGGCCCGAGCTGCATGTCGAGGTCTGCTCGCACTGCCACCCGTTCTACACGGGCAAGCAGAAGCTGATGGACTCCGGCGGTCGGGTCGAGCGCTTCCAGCGCCG
>JANOFZ010000115.1:0-7715 GCA_031413935.1 Thermoleophilia bacterium
CGCAACGTCGGCCACGTCAACACCGGCGAGAGCGTCGCGGTGATCGGTTGCGGCGGCGTCGGTCTCCAGGTCGTCGCGGCCGCGGCGCTCGCGGGCGCCTGGCCGCTGATCGCGATCGACCGCGACCCCGCCAAGCTCGAGATCGCCCGCCGCCGGGGTGCCACCCACGTCATCGACGCGTCGACGACCAACCCCCTCGCGGCCGTGCTGGAGGTCAACGCGGGTGGTGTCGATCACGCCTTCGAGGTCGTCGGTCGCCCTGAGACGATGCGGCTCGCCTGGGAGCTGCTTCGCCCAGCCGCCACGGCCGTTGTCGTCGGTCTCGCGCCCGCTGGCGTCGAGGTGTCGTTCCCCGCGATCGACTTCCTGTCGGACAAGGGCATTCGTGGCTCCTACTACGGCTCGGGCGACGCGGCAGCCGATCTGCCTGCCCTGGCCGACCTCGCCGTAACGGGTGAGCTCGATCTCTCGGACGTCGTCACGCATTTCTCCGATCTCGACGGTGTCAATGACGCACTGGAGCGGCTCCGGCATGGCGAAGGAGCGAGAACCGTCCTCGTGCTCGATCCCGACCTCGCGGACGCTCCGCGCCTCTGAACCTCGTGACTCCGACCTCGCCTTCGATCCTCCCGGACGTCATGCGTGGCGTCGTCCTCGTCGGGCATGGCGGCACCGACAAGCTCGTCTATCGCGAGGACATCGTCCTCCCGCTCGTCGGTGACGACGACGTTCTCGTGCAGGTGGCAGCCGCTGGCGTCAACAACACCGACATCAACACGCGGATCGGGTGGTACTCGAAGGAGATCGCCTCGGGAACGGACGATGCGAGTGATGTTCGGGAGAGTGACAGCGCGCCGGCCGACGGTGCGTGGTCGGGTACGCCGCTCGCGTTCCCGCTGATCCAGGGGGCGGACTGCTGCGGCCGGGTCGTGCAGGTCGGTACCGGGGTACCCGGAGACAGGGTCGGTGAGCGCGTGATCGTGCGCCCGATGATGAGCCCTCCCGCGTCGTCGTCGCTCCCCTACTGGACGCTCGGGTCGGAGTGCGACGGAGCGTTCGCGGAGTACGTCGCCGTACCCGCGCGCGAGGCGTACCGGGTCGAGTCCGGCTGGTCAGACGTCGAGCTGGCCTCGCTCCCGTGCGCGTACTCGACGGCCGAGAACCTTCTCCATCGCGCCGCGGTCGCTGCCGGCGAGCGTGTTCTCGTCACCGGTGCCTCGGGAGGTGTCGGCTCGGCCGCTGTTCAGCTCGCAAAGCGTCGTGGCGCCGAGGTGATCGGGGTTGCTTCGCCCGAGAAGGCGGACGCGATCCGCGCGCTCGGAGCCGACGTCGTCATCTCTCGCGGTGAAGACCCGTCCATGACGCTCGGTGCAGAGACCGTCGACGTCGTCATCGATGTCGTCGGGGGCCCGGGGTGGCCGGCACTCCTGGAGGTACTCCGCAACGGAGGCCGCCTCGCAACCTCCGGCGCGATCGCCGGGCCGATCGTCGACCTCGACCTGCGCACCCTCTACCTCAAGGATCTGAGCCTCCTTGGCTGCACGGTTCAGGAGCCGATCGTGTTCGAGAATCTCGTGGGCTATGTCGAGCGTGGCGAGATCGAGCCCGTCGTCGCCCGTACCTACCCGCTGCGGGAGATCGTCCAGGCGCAGAACGAGTTCATGGCGAAGTCGTTCATCGGCAAGCTCGTGCTCGTTGTCGCGTAGAGACACGTGGGGGTGAGGCTTCAGCCTCATCCCCACACAGGCTCACGCGACGAGCGTGATCGCGCCGATGCCCGCTTCATGGCAGTCCCTACAGCGAGCCTCGTACGAGTCGAGCGCGCCGACGACGATCGTCTCGCCGGAGTACGGTGCCGGGTGACCGTCGACGAGGCGTTGCGTCGTCGTTGCCGTACCGCCGCAACGGTGGCACACAGCCTGGAGCTTGTCGACGAACTCGGCGTAGGCGAGCAGGTCGGGCATGACGCCGAAGGGCAGCCGACGGAAGTCCTGATCGAGACCGGAGACGACGACCCGCACGCCGCTCGAGGCAAGCGTCAGCGCGGCATCGACCACGGCTCCGTCGAAGAACTGCACCTCGTCTATGCCGATCACATCGTGGCCGGGGGAGCGGCCAACGAGCTCCGCAACGCTCTCGACGGCGACCGCCCGCATGCGTGCACCGGCGTGTGAGACCACGTCAGTCGCGTCGTAGCGGTCGTCGATGCGCGGCTTGAAGATCACGACCCGCTGACCTGCGATCTCGGCACGACGCAAACGACGAATCATCTCCTCGCTCTTGCCGGAGAACATCGGCCCGCAGATCACCTCGAGCCAGCCGCCGCGCTGTGGGGGAATCCTGATCACGGTGGCAGAGGCTACTACCCGTGTCGGTCGGACGGCTCCTCTCGATGTCGTCTCGGTCGATGAGTCCCCTGCCATGCGGTATTGCTAGACTGCGACGCTGCTAGACTGCGGGACTACTCGGCGGCGTAGCTCAGCTGGTTAGAGCAGCGGAATCATAATCCGCGTGTCGTAGGTTCGAGTCCTACCGCCGCTACCTCGCACGCCCTTTCCCCAACACGAGAAGAAGCCATGGCAACCGGAGTCAGAGTCGCAATCACGCTCGCCTGTGTCGACTGCAAGCGGCGGAACTACCAGACCGAGAAGTCGAAGCGGAACTCGCCCGATCGGGTCGAGTTCAAGAAGTATTGCCGCTGGTGTGGTTCCCACACGATCCATCGGGAGACGCGCTGATGACTTCCGGATCGGGGCACTGACCGTGGCCGACGAGACCCGAAGGCAGAGGCGTGACGCGCGTCGCGCTGCGGGCGATCCGGCTCCGAGCGAGCCACACGGCGTTCCCCAGCCGGCCGCTGCGGCCGGTGGCGGTGGATCGGTCGCGCCGATCGAGCCGGAGACCAGGCGCCGCGGTGGCTTTCTCCGTGAATCATGGGCCGAGCTCCACAAGGTGGACTGGCCCAACCGCGCCCAGGTGATCCAGGGCACGGTCGCTGTCATCATCGCCGTCGCCATCGTCGGCGCGTATCTCTGGGGGGTCGACCAGATCGTCAGACCCTTCGTCCGCGACGTCCTTCTCGGGCAGTGAGGCCAACATGTTTCTCTGGTATGTGATCAACACCTATTCCGGGCACGAGAAGAAGGTCAAGACGAACCTCGAGCACCGGATCGTTTCCCTGAACCAGTCACCCCGGTTCCGACGCGTCGTCGTGCCGACCGAGCAGGTGATCGAGACGAAGGACGGGCAGAAGGTGCAGACCGAGAAGCGCGTTCTGCCGGGCTACGTTCTCGTCAACATGGATCTCAGCGACGAAGCCTGGATCGTCGTCAAGGGAACACCCGGGGTGACCGGGTTCGTCGGCGCCGGTGCGAAGCCGGTTCCGCTCTCCCAGAACGAGGTCGACCGCATCCTCCACACGGCGGGTGCCGGCGGCGGCCCGGCGGCGAAGTCGCAGGCACAGTTCGTTCTCGGTGAGTCGGTCAAGGTTACGTCCGGCCCGCTCTCGGACTTCGACGGCGAGATCGTCGACGTCAACCCCGACGCACAGAAGCTCAAGGTTCTCGTCGACATCTTCGAGCGCCAGGTTCCGGTCGAGCTCGGCTTCGACCAGGTCAAGAAGATCGACTGAGGCACGAACGACTGCAACACAAACCGTAGGGGCTAGGCGCAGTCTCGTCTCAGCGAGACGAAGCCTCGCCCGCAGGGCAATGCAACACGTTCCAGTAATCGACAAGACGGGAGGAGGGGCGCGCAGCCCCGACTGCACTCACGCATATGGCAAAAAAAGTCCTCACACTGATCAAGCTTCAGATTCCGGGTGGCCAGGCCAACCCGGCCCCGCCGGTTGGTCCCGCACTCGGCCAGCACGGCGTCAACATCGTCGAGTTCACGAAGGCGTTCAACGCGCAGACTGCACATGAGAACGGCCGCATCATTCCGGTCGAGATCACGGTCTTCGAGGATCGTTCGTTCACGTTCATCACGAAGACGCCCCCGGCAGCCGTCCTGATCAAGGAAGTGCTGAACCTCCAGTCGGGCTCGGCGGAGCCGAACCGGATGAAGGTGGGCAAGCTCACGCAGGCTCAGCTTCGCTCGATCGCGGAGACGAAGATGCCGGATCTGAATGCCAACGACATCGAGCAGGCGATGAAGGTGATCGCCGGAACCGCCCGGTCGATGGGCGTCGAGGTGGAGGCATGAGCGGCCACGGAAAGCGATACGCCGCTGCGCGCGCCAAGATCGACCGCGAGAATCTCTACACGCCGGTCGAGGCAATCAAGATCCTCAAGGAGATCGAGGGCGCCAAGTTCGACGAGACCGTCGAGGTGCACTTCCTGCTCGGCCTGAACGTCCGACACGCGGACGAGCAGCTGCGCGGAACGCTGATGCTGCCCCACGGCACCGGTCGAGTCACACGCGTCGCCGTGTTCGCGGAGGGCGACAAGGCCCGCGAGGCCGAGGAGGCAGGGGCCGACGTCGTCGGCGCGGCCGATCTCGCTGCGCGGATCGAAGGCGGCTTCGTCGACTTCGACGTGGCGATCGCCACGCCCGACCAGATGGGCAACGTCGGCAAGCTCGGCCGGGTACTCGGCCCCCGGGGCCTGATGCCGAACCCGAAGACCGGCACCGTCACCTTCGACATCGGCAAGGCAGTCTCCGACGCGAAGGCGGGCAAACTGGAGTACCGCACCGACCGGGGTGCGAACGTGCACGTCGCGATCGGCAAGAAGAGCTTCGGCGAGCGTGAGCTCGTCGAGAACTACGCTGCGCTCGTCGAGGAGATCGTCCGCGCGAAGCCGGCGTCGTCGAAGGGCCGCTACATCAAGGGCATCACGCTAACGTCCACGATGGGACCGGGTCTGCACATCGATCCGTCACGCACGCGCGGAATCGTCGAAGAGCTCGAGGAGGCCGCTGCCCTGACGGGGTGAGGCCATCGCCTTGCCCGTTGACGTTTTTTCTGACATGCCCGTCGCCGAAGACAGCCGGCAGTCGCGGTGGGTCTGCGCCGAATCGCCAAAGCCGTATGACACGATCCTTCGTCATACGGCGGCGGCGAGACGGTACAGGCCCACAAACGACATAGGCCCGGCCGAGGTGGCCTCGCACGATTGACTGCATCACCGTCACTCGCTCGAGCCCGCCTCCGTGCGGGCTCGATGTGCGAGAGGAGGTGAAAGATGCAGAAAGCAGACAAAGAGAAGGTGATCGCGGAGCTGACCGAACGACTCAAGTCGGCGGACGCACTGCTCGTGGCCGACTATCGCGGTCTCACGAATAGCCAGCTTGCAAGCCTACGGGTCGAGTTGCTGAACCACGGCGCGAAGCTGAGCGTCGTCAAGAACACCCTCACGCGGCGTGCAGCCGAGGCGGCAGGAGCCGAAGGGCTTCTGGCGCTGCTCGAGGGCCCGACCGCGATCGCGTTCGTGGAAGCGGACGGCAATCCCGTTGCGGTGGCGAAGGCGCTCAGTGATGCGGCGAAGGAGACGAAGATCCTGACGTTGCGCGGTGGTGTGCTGTCGGGCAATCCGATCAGCGGCGCCGACATCGAGAGTCTCGCGAAGTTGCCGCCGCTCGATGTCCTGAAGGCCCAGCTCGTCGGGGTGATCGTCGCCCCGTTGAGCCAGCTCGTTGCGGTGCTGAACGCGCCACTGCAGAACCTGGTGGGTCTGATCGACGCCCGGATCACGCAGCTCGGTGGCGCCGAGGCAGCAGCGGACGCGAGTCCAGCAGGTGAGGCACCGGCCGAGGAGGTTGTTACCGAAGAGGCTGCGGCTGAGGAACCGGTCGCAGAAGCGAGCACCGTCGAAGTCGCCGACGCAGCCGATGAACCGGCGGCCGGGGCCGAGACAGAAACCCCGGAGGCGTAGGGGTGGGACCTGTCCCGCCCGCGCGGGACGCGTCCCACGCGCTTCCATCAAAACCACACACGTGAGAGGAAACACCACATGGCTACGGATACGGCAAAGGTTCTCGAGACGCTCGGCAAGATGACCGTGCTCGAGCTCGTCGCGCTCAAGAACGCGATCGAGGAGGAGTGGGGCGTCACGGCCGCAGCTCCGGTGGCGGTCGCAGCGGCCGCGCCTGCGGGCGGCGGCGACGGCGGTGCCGCTGAGGAGAAGGACACGTTCGATGTCGTTCTCACGGCGGTCGGTGACAAGAAGATCCAGGTGATCAAGGTCGTACGTGCGATCACCGGCCTCGGTCTGAAGGAGGCGAAGGACGTCGTCGACGGTGCCCCTGGCCCCGTCAAGGAGGGAATCGCCAAGGACGAGGCCGAGAAGTTCAAGGCCGAGCTCGAGGAAGCAGGAGCGAGCGTCGAGCTCAAGTAGACGCGAACCGGGGCCAGGTCTTCCTCGTTCCATGGCACGAACGCTCGTGATCTCATCGAGGTCAGGCGCATGGAACGAGGAAGACCTGACCCACTTTGCTACACTCCGCCTCGGACGCTCCGCCGACTCCGCCGACACCGCCCGAGGGCGGTTGCGGTGGCGCATGCGCGTCCGCTATTATCGTTCGTTCCGCCCCGAGCTTTCTTGCTCCTCCGACCCTGCAGGCCGTTAAGGGAGGCTGTCGCATCTTGAGCAGCACTACTGTTGCGCCGCGCGCGCGCACGAGCTTTTCACGTCTGAAGCATGTCCTTGACCTCCCCAACCTGATCGACATCCAGAAGACGTCGTTCGACTGGTTCCTCAACGAAGGTCTCCGCGAGACGATCGACGACATCTCGCCGATCGAGGATTACACCGGCACGCTCGCCGTCGAGTTCGGCGATTATGCGTTCGGAGAGCCCGCGAACACGATCAACGAGTGCCGCGAGAAGGACATGACCTACCAGGCCCCGTTGTCGATGACGGTCCGGTTCGTCAACACGGAGACCGGCGAGATCCGCGAGCAGCGGGTCTTCATGGGCGACTTTCCGATGATGACGGGGGTCGGGACCTTCGTCATCAACGGCACCGAGCGCGTCATCGTGACGCAGCTCGTCCGCTCGCCCGGCGCCTACCTGATGGAGCCGAAGGACGCCACCAAGCAGGTGTTCATCGCCAACCTGATGCCGTCACGCGGCTCGTGGCTCGAGCTCGAGATCGACAAGAAGGGCATTGCCTACGCCCGCATCGATCGGAAGCGCAAGCTCCCGATCACGACTCTCCTGCGGGCCCTCCCGCTCGAGGATCCGACGACGGGGTTCCAGCTCGACACGAGCACGAACGAGAAGATCCTCGCGCTCTTCGACGGCTCCGTGTACATCCAGAACACGCTCGACAAGGACACGACCACGCGCGAGGAAGAGGCGCTGATCGAGGTCTTCAAGAAGCAGCGCCCCGGCGAGCCGCCGACGCTGGACAACGCGCGCAATCTCCTGCGGGCGCTGTTCTTCGATCCCAAGCGCTACGACCTGACGAAAGTCGGTCGCTACAAGCTGAACCAGCGCCTCGGCGTTTCGGTGCCCGAAGGCACGCGCGTGCTCACGACCGAAGACATCCTCGCTCTCGTGCGCCGGCTCGTCGCGCTGCCGACGAACCTCGGCGTCCCCGAGGATTCGAAGGACTTCGCGGCAGACGCTGCGCAGATGAACCGCGACCCGATCCGGGCCGAGCTCGACGAGTACGAGCACTTCGGCAACCGTCGCCTGCGCACAACGGGTGAGCTGATTCAGGAGGCGTTCCGCGTCGGCCTGTATCGCATGGAGCGAGTCGTTCGCGAGCGGA
>JANOFZ010000116.1:0-4896 GCA_031413935.1 Thermoleophilia bacterium
AGAAGCCGACACGGCCTCCGCGGCCGCGCTCGCGCTCGTGTTGATGGACGACGTCCACCTCTGGTGTCGTGGGTTGCGCAGTGTCGTCCTCGGGCGCGACCCGATTCAGATGGCAGGGATCTGGGACGACCTCGCCCGGGCGACGTTTCTCGCCGGCCCCTCGGGTGTGGCCCGTCATGCGCTTGCCGCCGTCGACATTGCACTGCACGATCTCGCCGGCAAACAGGTCGGCCGGCCGACCTTCCACCTCCTCGGCGGCGCTCGTCAGCCGCAGATCACGCCGTATGCGACCTGCTACGCAGGCCCGGTCGGCGAGCGAAGCCTGTCAGCGATGATGGAGGTGACGCTCGACCTTCTCGAGCGGGCGCGGGCGCTCGGGTTTCGCGCGGTCAAGATGGAGGTGCTGTTCGAAGGTGCCGCAAGCGATCGGGAAATCGTCGCCTGCATCCGAGAAGGACGCCAGGTGGTCGGCGAGGACATCGAGCTGCTCGTCGATTTCGGGTATCGCTGGACGGACTGGCGCCGCGCACTCTGGACGCTTGAACAGGTAGAGGACTGCCGGATCTACCTCGCCGAGGCGACCCTGCCCCACGACGATCTACCGAGCCACGCGAAGCTCGCGCAGCGCGTCGGCACTCGGATCGGCGGGGCGGAGTTCGCGACCACGTGGCAGGAATGCCTCGCGTGGCTCGACATCGGCCGGGTCGATGTGGTGCAGCCCGACGTGGCACGCGCCGGCGGCTTCACCGAGATGCGGCGGATCGCCCAGTCCGCCGTCGAGCGTGGGGCGATGGTCATTCCCCACTGCTGGAAGACGGGCATCAACGCAGCAGCGGCCCGCCACCTGCAGGCTGCGACGAGTAACGTTCCGTTTGTCGAGATGCTCGTCCCTTCGCTCTGGTCGGCCCCGCTCCGGGACGAGGTTGTCGCGCCCGAGCCCCTGCTCGACGACGGCTTCATCGCGCTGCCGACGGCTCCCGGCCTCGGCGTCGAGCTTGTCCAGAGTGCTGTTCGTACGTACGCCGTGGAAGTCGGTGGCGTGTCGTGATCGGAGCGTTCAGTCCCTCAGACGGCGGCGTCTCCGTGCAAGGTCGGAAGGTTACGATCCCCAATGAAGGAGGAGCAGGATGAGTGACATCAGATGGCAGGAGGACGCACTCGCTGCCGAGGCCGAGGAGTCGACGCTCTCTCGCGGAGACCTGGTACGCGCCGCGGTGCTCGCAGGCGCTGCGCTCACGGCTGTAGGGCCGCTTGCCGAGCGGGCGCTCGCCGCGACGCCAAAGCGCGGAGGCCGGCTCCGGGTCGGTCACGTCGGTGCCGGCAAGTCGGAGTCGTTCAACCCCGGCCGCGGCTCGAACTTCATCGACGCCTCGCGGTACTTCAACCTCTACGACCCGCTCGTACGCGTGCGACCCGACCTCACGAGCGCGCCCGGCCTCGCCGTTGCGTGGATTCCGAACAAGACGTCCACGGAGTGGATCGTCAAGCTCCGCAAGGGCGTCACGTTCCACAACGGCAAGCCGTTCACGGCCGATGACGTCATCTACACGCTCAGAACGATGGGCAACCCGAAGCATGTCGGCCACAGCGCGGTGACGGGGATCAAGCTCGGCCAGCTGAAGAAAGTGGACGCAACGACGTTGCGGATCCCCCTGACGTCCGCGAACGCGCGTCTCTTCGACAACTTCAACGTCCAGAACAGCGTCATCCTCCCGGTCGGGCTGAAGGACTTCTCGAAGCCGATCGGTACTGGCCCCTTCTCGTTCCAGTCGTTCACGCCGGGGCAGCGAAGCCTGTGTGTCAGGAACCCCAACTACTGGGAAAACGGCAAGCCGTACGTCGACGAATGGGAGGACATCTCGATCGACGACCCGTCAGCACGTCTCAACGCCCTGCTCGCAGGCGAGATCGACATGCTGAGTCAGCTCGATCCACGACAGGCGCGTGCGCAGCTCCAGCGGAAGCAGATCCAGGTGCTGAACGCGCCGAGCACGTCGATCCAGGTGTTCTCGATGGCAGTGGACGTGAAGCCGTTCGACGACCCGCGTGTTCGCGACGCATTCCGGCTGATGGTCGACCGGCAGGCACTGATCAACGGGGCGCTGGCAGGGTTCGCGGTGGCGGGGAACGACCTCCCGAGCCGGAACCTCCCGTTCTGGTTGAACGCTCCCGTGCGGCAGCAGGACCCGGAGAAGGCGAAGTTCCTGCTCAAGCAGGCCGGGCAAGAAGGCCTCTCGGTCACGTTGCAGACCTCGAACGTCGTTCCGGGCTTCATCGAGGCGGCGACCCTGTTCGCGCAGCAGGCGAAGAAGTCGGGGGTCAAGGTCAACGTGAAGAAGGAGTCGGCCACCGCCTACTTCGACACGTCGCTCCTCTACACGAAGATGGCCTTCGCGCAGTCGTTCTGGACCGTGACGGCGCTCGGCCAGTGGTACACGCAGGCACTCCGCTCGGATGCGGTCTGGAACGAGACGCATTGGCGCGACAAGTCGTTCGACAAGCTGATCCAGTCGGCGATCGGAGCTCCGAACGCAGCGGCCGCGAAGAAGAGTTGGCGTGATGTGCAGGAGGTCCAGTACCAGGACGGCGGCTACATCGTCTGGGCGAACACGAGCCTGGTCGACGGCGTCGGCAAGAACGTCCGCGGCATGAAGCCGAGCTCGTTCTTCAACCTGGGCGGCTGGAACTACCGGGATGCCTGGCTCGCTTGAGCCTCCCGGGATCACCGGGTAGACCCCCGGAGCACCGGCGATGAGTGCAGGAGCAGCGGCCGCCGAGACGACACGGCGGCCGCGCTCCTTTCCGCTCCTGCGCTTCGTCGTCCTGCGCATCCTTGCGGGGCTCGCGACGCTGCTCGTCGTCTCGGTGTTCGTGTTCGTCGGGACAGAGGTACTGCCGGGCGACGCTGCGGGTGCAGTGCTCGGCAAGAACGCGACGCCGGAGCAGCTCGCGGATCTTCGTGAGCAAATGGGGCTCGACCGCCCCGCAGCTGCGCGGTACCTCGACTGGCTCGGCGGCCTCGTTACGGGCGATCTCGGCAACTCTGCAAGCGGGTACGCCGAAGGCAGCGCCCGTCCGATCTGGAACGAGATCGAGGGACCTCTCGTCAATTCGCTGACGCTCGCGCTTCTGGCCGCGGTGATCATGGTGCCACTCTCGCTCGTACTCGGCGTCCTCGCAGCGATCCGTGCCGGCCGCTCGGCCGACCACGCGATCTCGTTCACCTCGCTCTCCGTGGTGTCGCTTCCCGAGTTCGTGATCGGATCGCTCCTGATCCTCGTCTTCTTCTCCTGGCTCGGCTGGCTTCTGCCGATCTCGCTCGTCGCACCCGGTGAGAGCCCTTTGGAAAATCCGAAACAGCTGGTGCTTCCGGTTCTGACGCTTCTCGGCGCGTCGCTCGCCGGATCGATCCGCATGGTGCGGGCAGGGATGGTGCAGGCGCTCGATGCGGAGTTCGTGCACATGGCACGACTTAATGGGTTCCGGGAGCGGCTCGTCGTCGTTCGTTACGCGCTCCGCAACGCCCTTGCTCCGGCGGTTCAGGTGATCGCTCAGAACCTCCAGTACCTCGTCGGCGGGATCATCGTGATCGAGTATCTGTTCTCGTTTCCCGGGATCGGTAAGGAGCTCGTCGACTCCGTTGCGATCCGCGATGTCCGCGAAGTGCAGTCGATCGCGATTCTCATCGCGGCGGTCTACATCGCGATCAACATCGTGGCCGACCTGATCGTCGTGCTCCTCGTGCCGAAGCTGAGGACGAGCTTGTGAGCCGACTCCGTTTTGCCCGCACTCCCGGAGGCGCGGTCGGGCTCGCGCTGCTCGTTGCCGTGATCGCGCTCGCTCTGTTCGGGCCGTTCGTCGCGCCCAACGCACCCGACGAACCGATCGGCATTCCTCTCACCGGCCCGAGCGCGGGCCTGCCGCTCGGCACGGACTTCCTCGGCCGCGACGTCCTTTCGCGCGTGCTCTGGGGAGGACGCAGTGTGCTCGTTCTCGCGGGCGCGGCGACGATCCTCGCCTACCTCCTCGGGGCAGCGGTCGGCCTCTTCGCCGGCCACAATCGGCGCTGGGCCGATGCTTTCCTCATGCGCGGCGCCGATGTCGCGCTCTCGTTCCCCCCACTGATCTTCCTGCTCGTCCTCGCCACGGGGCTCGGGACGTCGGTGTCGGTTCTCGTCGTCGGCGTCGCTCTCGTGCAGGCGCCGCTCATCGCGCGCATCGTTCGGACGGCGACGGCCGAGCAGGCTGTCCGGGGATTCGTCGAAGCGGCCGTGGCACGTGGCGAGAGGACGACGGCGATCGTGCGCCGGGAGCTGCTGCCGAATGTCGCACCAGCGATCATGGCCGACGTCGGGCTCCGGTTCACGTACTCGATCATCCTTGTCGCGTCCGTGAACTTTCTCGGCCTCGGGCTGCAGCCGCCCTCGTCGGACTGGGCATTGATGATCAGCGAGAACCGGAACGGTCTCGACCTCAACCCGCTGGTCATCCTCGCTCCTGCTGCCCTCATCGCGCTGCTCACGATCGCGGTCAACATCGTCGGCGATGCGATCGCTCGCTCGCTCGGGCGCTCGTCGGTGGAGGCACCCTGATCAGCGACGCGGCACTCACTCTAGAAGACTTGCGGGTCGAGCTCCAGAACGGCGTCGCGATCGTCGAAGGCGTCTCGCTCAGCGTCGCTCCCGGAGAGATCCTCGGCCTCGTCGGCGAGTCCGGCAGCGGCAAGACCACCGTTGCGCTCGCTCTGCTCGGCTACTGCGGCCGCGGAGTCAGCATCACCGGAGGCACGGTCACGGTGGCCGGGCACCGAATCGATACTGCCGACGAACGCGCCACCCGCCGGCTGCGCGGGCGGATCGTCTCGTACGTGCCGCAGGATCCTGCGAGCGCGCTCAA